>DASWNL010000153.1:0-3085 GCA_036399215.1 Abditibacteriaceae bacterium | reverse complement strand
CTGCCGTATGCAAAGCGCGCTTCAAATCGGATGTATAAACCGCCGTTAACGGTTCATGTGCCAAGCGCTCGGCCACAGCTTGTGCTTGACGCAGGCCCTTTTCAGTTAGTGGCTTATCGCCCCAACCGGCAAAAGTGCGCTTTGGCCCGTAATTGCCTTCGACCTCGCCGTGGCGAACCAAGAAAATTTGAGACATTGTTCAATTAAAAATGCAAAATTAAAAATGTAAAATGTAAAATTTTTCTCATTTTGCATTTTTAATTTTGCATTCGCGTCAGCGCGACGGCTAATTCAGCGTTATAACGCGCCTTATTTTGCAAATCGCGTAATCTCTTTTCATCCATCGGGCGCGCTTGACCGATGAGATCAGGCACGCGTTTTAATTCATGCGGCGTGGCGTTTTCCAAAAGCGGCGCCCCCATGATGCGCGCCAAAGAAGCCACCTTTGGATCATAATTCACCGCTACACTGGGCACTTGAACGGCGCCTGCGAAGATGAGAGCGTGTAAGCGCATGGCAATCATCAAGTCGCATTCGCCAATGCGCTGTAGCGTTTCGCGCGGATGGCGCCACGGTGCGCCATCAATTTCCTCTTCATTTACACCGGCCCCTTGCAAGATAGCAAAATCTGCCGGATGCTGCATGGGAAAAAACCGCAAGCGTGCTCCTCTTGCGTTCGCAGCATCGCGCAACGCAGCAACGAAACGCCTGGTGGATTCGATACCCGCCTCTCCCGGCCACGAACGCAAACCGACAGCCCAAGTCTGCAAGGATGAAGGATGAAGGCGGAAGGATGAGGAGTCTTTTCCGCCTTCATCCTTCCGCCTTCCGCCTTCAAGTGCCCAAACCGGGTCGGCAGTAACCTGAATGTTGCGTCCCACACCGATGCGCCGCAAAAGTGCGGCAGATTCTTCATCACGCAGGGTAATAATGCGCGCGCTTTGCATGGCAGCGCGGGCCAGCTTTTGCGAAATCTTGTTGCGCAGCGGGCCAACCCCCTGCGCGTAAATCATAACGGGCTTGCGTGAAAGGCGCGCCATGCGAATCAGCGAAGTGTAATAGACCACGTTTCGCACACTGGTCACATCTTGCAGAAGACTGCCGCCACCGGAGATAAAAACGTCGCAGGCGTGGATGGCGGGCACGAGTTGTCTGGGGTTTTGCCGCGCGATGGCGCGCAGTTTTCGCCCGGCACCGTGATTCCTTTCGGTCTGCGCCGGGTCGCCCGCTGTAACAGTAAAACTGGCCTGAGGTTCTATAGCGCCGATATGGCTGAGAATCGCTGCCAACACCGCTTCATCGCCCGCGTTATCGTAGCCGTAGTAGCCGGAAAGGAAAAAATTCACGCAGTCTTACAATCCTAAATATAAATCGCGGCCCTTGACCAGAGCTTCCATTTTACGGTCGGCGATGCTGCGCTTCAGCATCCAAAAACCGCAATCGGGATGAATATATTGAACGCGACCTTCACCAATCGTTTTTTCAGCTTCCTCGATGCGGCGCGCAATCTCTTCGGCGCTTTCAACAATCGTGCTTTTAATATCTACCACGCCCAGGCCTATGCCAATGCCCGGCTTCACTTCTTTGAGATAAGCCACTTCTTCGATTGAGCGGCGTGCCGTTTCGAGAACCAGATGATCGGCGCGCAACATATTCATAAAACCGATTAATTTGTCCCAGGCGCCTTTTTGAATGGTCTGCCCGCCGTAATTGCCAAAACAAAGATGCACAGCTTTTTCACCTTTAATGGCATCCAAAACAATGTTGATGGCTTCGGCAGCCCATTCTGCCTCATTGGGATGGCCGGGAATATTCGCTTCATCAATTTGCACCACATCGGCTTCGATTTCGGCCACTTGCTGCGCCAAAACTCCGGCTAAAGCACGGCATAACGCGGCTTGATCTTTGTAATGGTAGTCAAACAAAGTTTTCGACAACATATGTGGGCCGGTAAGGGTGAACTTGAGGCGCGCTTTGGTCAGCCCACGAGCGCGACGATAATCACCCACAATATCAAGGGTGCCCTCGGCAATGGCGCCTTCCACTACACCTGCTGGTTTAGCACGAAAACCCATGCCCTTTTGCTGCACAAAGACGTGGGAATCGGCCCGTCCAATTTCTGAGCGCACCCCGGCCAGAGGCTTAACAAAGTAATCAATCATGCCGTTGGTATCGGGATGATTTACGTCGAAGCGATACAATTCGCCATCCACCACAAGATCAAGGCCAGCACTTTCCTGAATCGCAAAAACAACGCGCGTGGCATCCAGCAAGGCCTGCTCGGAAGGCAATGCCGGCAACCAGTCGGGAATGGGATAACTGCCGACAACTGTTGTTTGAATGCGCGGTTTCATTAACTTGCGACTCACTTTAAAATTCAATCCCAACTATCTAAGCCCAGTAATTTGCGGCCCAAAGGCGTAAGCTGGGCCGTCCTGCCTTCACGCTCTTCTCTATGGCGCGGGTCGCCGACAACCCAAAAGGCCGATGGCGCCTGACGCTTTTGCCAACGCTCAATGCGAGCCTGGCGAAACTCTTCGTCTTCTTCACGCGCCGGATGCATCGAAATATATTGCGCGAAACGCGGACGATTGGATTGGTTATGACCATTGCCATGTGCCAGACGCGTATTCCAGATAATCAAGTCGCCAGCACAGGCCGGGATAGGCGTTAATTTCAGGCCCGGCGGCAGACGATTTAAATCGGGCGAATGCGGATTGCGGTCGCCGGGCTGCTCGGCAATCCACTCTTCGAGGTTCTTATGAAAACCCGGCACACATTGAAAGCCGCCCATCGTTTCGTCCGTATCGCGTAAGACTAAGAGGCCTTGCACACGCACATTTTGCGGCAGCGGTTTGGATGTATCAATATCCCAATGCGTGAAGCCTTTATGCTGCCAATCAAGGTGCGCGGGATGAGGCGGCACTTTGAAGCCAACCCGGTCTTCCGTGACCCATAATTTGGGCGTGCCAATCAATTGTGCGAAGGCTTCGTGCAGGCGCGGATGCTGGCGATTATCCCATAACGCCTGGTGTTGATACATCTCGACCATGCCACCCGGCGAGTGCGGTGCGCGATACCAATC
>DASWNL010000152.1:0-2515 GCA_036399215.1 Abditibacteriaceae bacterium | reverse complement strand
CACCTGGACATGTTACATCAGGCGCGCCGCAAGTGGCGCTCGCAAGTGCCCGATTGCCGTTTGCAAACATTGGAAAAGTTTTTGTGTGGCCGAGGCCGTGTGGGCGATGTGCCGGGTTATAAAATTCCCGGCCAATATGCTGATTTCGTTGAGCGCACACGCGCCGGTCAAAATGCAGCGTGGCTGCTTTCACCCATTTTGCACCATAATGCGTTGGATTTATTAACTCTGGCCGAAATCGTTTGCCTGGCGCATGAAGATTAATTTTCTCAGTGCCGTAAAGCAAGAAGTTCTTCGGCAAGACGCGCTGTGCGGCTGGCGTAACTGCACTCTTGCAGCAATTTTTCGTTGGATATAGTTATTGCCTGACCGTCTTTAAACTCTTGCCAAAATTGATCGAGTGCTTCAATAACTTGCTGTTCGGAATAAGCCGTTGCAACACCCTGAGCCTCTTTTAGCAAGTCGGCAGTAGCACCGGCCTCATCAGCACTGGCTAAAATGCGCCGCCGTGCTGCCAAGTATTCATAAAGCTTGCCGGGAATTTGCAACGGCTGCTTGTTGGCTAAAAGCAGCAAAACGTAATCTTCATCCATCAAATCGCTTAACGCTTCACGTGGCACCGGCGGGCATAATTGGACAATGGATTCAAGACCTAATTCGGCCACAATTTCGGGCACAGTGCCGAATTCAGGGCCGACAAAGCGCATCTGCAATGGCACAGTTTCGCCCGCTGCTTTTTTGCGTGCTAACCACTCTTTCAAGCCGCGCAAAAACGGGCCGGGGTCGCGCTTGCTATAAACACTGCCATAATGTCCAATAGAAAATTGTTTTGGCTTTTGGCTTGTCTCCGGCGGCTTTTCATCGGCACTTATGCGGCAGCCATTCGGAATAGCGATGCTTTTGTCCTTAGCCTGCGGATAATGCTGCACTACATCATCCAATAAGCGATTGGTATTCAGCACAATTTTGTCGGCGTGCGCTAAGCACGGCAAAAACAAGCGTTCATAAGCACTATCCAACAGCTTTGAGTTGAGTTCATCCACGTCTTTATACCAGGGATCGCGCAAGTCCATGATCCAGGGCAAGTTGTGGCGTCGCGCCAGTTCTAAGGCAATCGAATGCACTACGCGCGGCGGCGAAGTGGAAAAGATGGCATCAAATTTTTCACGGCCCAACAACTCGTCCCCTGCTTTAAGCGCCGGGGCATACCAACCTGCCATCGGGTCGGGAAACCAAAGCCAGGCCAGCAGCAGGCGCAAAAAAGGCGTTGAACGCAAGAAACCTTCAGTGCTAACGTCTGTGAGGGGAGCAGGCGCAGTTGGTGCAGGCGTCGCTGTTATTTGCGCCTGTTGCGGACGTAAGCTGTTTTTCAAACTATTTTTTAGATGCGAGGCAAAACGAATCGCGCGCACACGCCGCGTTTGGCCAACCGGCGTGCGGATGATATGCTCTGCGGGAACATCTATTGCTACTTGCTTTTCCTGGCGCTCAATAAATTCGGTTTGAACTGTTAGAATCCACGGCTCGATACCATGTTGAGGCAGCAAACGTGCGAATTGATAAGGACGCACAGCGCCGACTTCGGCATCAGGCGGGAAATGGTAAGTAATAATCAGAACACGCATTAGAATTTAGAATACAGGGTTGAAGCTCCGAGCATGTATGAGGCAGGGAGCACAAAGGCGCAAGCAATGATTTCGCCGCTTCCATTTTAACAATGGCAAAAGCGAATTTTATCTACGAAACCAAATGACAGAATCAAACTTAATCAAAGTGATGGCTATCGTCGAAGCGGCAACCATCACCGGCCCAGCGAAGAACCTGTTAGATTTTCATGCCAGCGGTTCTCTGGAAGATAATCCGCAAGATGCTTGCCGCACACAGCTTTCTATGGTGACTTATCATCGCTCGCGCGCGCCGGTTGCCCTAGATGCTGCGCCCAATGAATTTGTCCGCCGTTCACGCGAAGCCGGAGTGCCTGTAGATGTAATTGGCGAACGCTTTCCCTTTGATGGCCGCGTCGTTACGGCCTTGCGGCGCGTGGCATGGCGCCGGGCGCCGCATATCATCGAAACCCATCATGTAAAATCGCATTTTTTGTTACGGTTATCGGGCGCGTGGAAGCGGCGCGCCTGGATTGCGTGGCATCACGGTTACACGCAAACCGACGCCAAAGTGAAGTTGTATAACAACCTGGATTTGTGGTCGCTGCGAAAGGCGCGAGTCGTGATAACCGTTAGCGGCGCTTTCGCAAGCCAATTGCAAGCGCATGGCATGCGGGCAGAGCGGATTCGCGTCTTACATAATTCCATAGTGCCCCATTGGCTAACACCTGAACGCGCCGGCGACACACAGAAGCTGCGCGATCAGTTAAATATCGCGGAGCATGAAAAAGTGGTTTTAGCTGTTGGTCGTTTTTCAGTAGAAAAAGCCCTTGACGATTTAGTGCGCGCGTTTGCGTTGCTTCAAAAGGAGCAGCCGCGCCTGCCGGTGCATTTGGTCTTAGTGGGCGATG
>DASWNL010000151.1:0-14960 GCA_036399215.1 Abditibacteriaceae bacterium | reverse complement strand
ACCCCAATAAACCGCCGCGCACCATTGAAGAATTAGATCAATACGCCCGGAAGTTGGAAGTGGACAAAGGTGGACGCCTCTCTAAACTGGGCATTATTCCCTGGAATCAGTATGGTCGCGCCAACAGCACTTTTACCTGGGGCTGGGCCTTTGGCGGCAAGTTTTACGATGACCAGACGCAAACCATTCAGGCCAATGATCCAAAGACTGTGAAAGCACTGGAATGGATGACTTCTTATGCCAATCGTCTGGGCGTGACGCGTATCAACGCTTCTACGGCAGGTTGGGGCGGCGGCGCGGATAACCCATTAATCACCGGCAACTTAGCGATGGCGTGTGTGCATATTTCAACACTCAAAGATTTGGAAAAGTATGGCCCCGATTTGGATTACGGAATAGCGCCTCTGCCGGGCGATGTCAATGGCGAAATAGGCTCCTCTTGGGTTGGCGGTTGGCTGCTGGGCTTGCCTCGCGGCAGCCGCCATCCCGAAGAAGGCTGGAAATTTATTCATTGGATATGCGCGACATCTGAAGGCACCGCCGCTTTGTCAGAAGAGATGGGCGTTTTGCCCGGATTTCGACGTTCGCCAGCCATTGCCAAAGTGAAGCGCGACCCCAAACTCAAAATGTTCGTGAAGATTCTGGAAGATTCCAAACATCAGCGCCCGGTCATGCCGGTTCAGGCTTATTTCATGGGCGCCTTAGACCGCGCTGTTGATCGCGCCATTTATGGCAAGCAGTCGCCCAAAGAAGCCTTAGATCAAGCCACGGAAGAAACGCAGCGCGAACTGGATTTGATTTTGAATAAAAAGCAGAAGTCGTAAATATAAATCACATGAAACGGCCCCTGTCTCGAATTGAAAAACAGCATCTGCGCGATGGAATTTTGTTTACGCTACCGGGCATCATTGGTCTTTTAGGTTTCACAATTTATCCGGTGCTGGCTTCACTGTATTACTCGTTTTGTAACTACAGCGTGTTGAAACCGCCGGAGTGGGTAGGGCTGGGCAACTATCAAGTGTTGGCGCAGGATGAACAGTTGCGTGTGGCCTTGAAAAACACTGTTATCTTTGCGGCGATGTCCATTCCTCTTGGCATTGCGACAGCTTTTGGCCTGGCGACTTTGCTCAATCAGCAAGTGCGCGGCATGGCGTTTTTTCGCACGGTTTTCTACTTGCCGAGTGTGGTTCCTGCTGTGGCCAGCGCGGTTTTGTGGCTGTGGATTTTGAATCCACAGTTCGGCTTGCTCAATACCTTTTTAGCCACGCTCGGCATTGCCGGCCCCGGCTGGCTGAGTGACCCCGCGTGGGCGAAATTCGCCCTCACTATCATGAGCGCGTGGGGTGTGGGTGGCTGGATGGTGATCTTTTTAGCGGGACTGCAAGATGTGCCTGTTGAATTGCAGGAAGCCGCGCGTTTGGATGGTGCCGGAGCTTTGGCCTCTTATCGTCATGTGACATTGCCCTTCATGAGTCCGCACCTGTTGTTTGCCTCGGTTATGGGTGTGATTGGCGTGTCCTCGTTTTTCGCACAACCGATGGTGATGACCGGCGGTGGCCCGGCAGACAGCACCCTGTTTTTCGCGCAGTATCTGTTTCAAAATGCCTTTCAGTTTTTCAAGATGGGCTATGCCTGTGCTCTTGCCTGGGCACTGGCTGTCGTCTTGATTTTCATCACCTGGCTGTTATTTCGCGGCTCATCGCGTTATGTGTATTATGGAGGAGAGTAAGCGATGCGCATTCCCCATCAAAGCATCATTAAAGCGGGCGTTTATGCCTTGCTCATTGTTTTAAGCTGCCTTTTCATCGCGCCGTTTTTGTGGTTGGTCAGCACCTCGCTTAAGCCCGATAAGCAGATTTTGGTGTTCCCGCCGGTTTGGATTCCCAATCCGATTCGCATCGAGAATTATATTGAGGGCCTGACGCAGATTCCCTTTGGGCTTTATTTGTTCAACACGCTGTTTATCTGCGTTTTTAGCGTCATTGGCACGGTCTGGTCGGCTTCGATGGTGGCTTACGGTTTGAGCCGCATTCCCTGGCGAGGGCGCGAATGGCTGTTTTATGCGATTGTCGGCACTATGCTTTTGCCGCCGCAAGTAACGATGGTGCCGGTTTTCAGCATCTTTAAAACACTGGGCTGGCTGGATACCTACTGGCCGCTGATTTTTCCGCACTTTTTAGGTGGCGCCTTTAACGTATTTTTGCTGCGGCAGTTCTTCCGCTCGATTCCTAAGGAGCTAACCGAATCGGCGCGTTTAGATGGTGCCAGTGAATGGGATAACTATCGCTTGATTGTTTTGCCGCTCGCCAAACCGGCTTTATGGACAGTGGGTTTGTTCGCTTTCATAGGCTCATGGAACGACTATCTGGGGCCGTTGATTTACCTGTTTGATGACCGCAAATATACGCTATCTTTGGGCCTTGCCATGTTTCGCAGCCAATACAGCGCGCAATGGGGGCCGATGATGGCCGTTTCAACCGTCGTCACCGTGCCGTTGATTATTCTGTTCTTTTTCACGCAGCGTAGTTTCGTTAAAGGAATTACGATGACGGGAATGAAGGGGTAACAGTCGGCAGGAGGCGGTGGAAAGGCAAAACGCGATGGAAAAGTAAAATACTTCCATCGCGTTTTAATTTTGTTCCTGCTTCCCGCCGTCTGCCTCCTGCCAACTTTAAGAGACTTGCGCTTCTGACATTAAGGCGGCTTCTTCGCTGGCTTCGTCGGTAGAGCGTGAGCCTTGCAGCGTAATGGTCATGCGGCTTTCGCGGCCTGTGTCGCGGTCTTTAGCGACAGCCATGATGCGACCATTTTCGTCGCAGCGAAAAGCGACGCTGAGGTTCGGGCGGCCCTTTGGCCTGGGTGGGGTAGTGTCCAATTCAAACACGCCGACCGGGCCTTTGCCGTAGCTTTCCGGGTCGTTGCTTTCACCTTCGTAAACGCGAATCTGCACAAAGGTCTGGTTATCTACCGTCGTGGTATAGCCATGCCGCACTTGCGTGCAGGGCAAAGGCGACAGGCTGGGAATGATGTGGTCAATGGTGGGTTGGCCGTTCGCCATGACGGCTACACCCAAAGAGTGCGATAGAACGTGACCAACTTGCACTTGCGGCACGTGTTCGTCTTTATCTAACAACGCCGCTTGCAAAGCGGCGCCTTTGGCGACGCATTCATCAGGATCGTGCAGCGTTGCCTTTTTGCCGGACACGCGCTCAATCATCTCGCCGACCATCGGCATTCGTGAAGAACCACCAACTAAAAGCACATCGTCAACATCGCTCCACTGCATCGCCGCTTTGTCCAGCACAGCCCGCAAAAGCATCTCTGTGCGGCCTAAAAGGTCAGCGGTGATGCGATTAAAGATGTCGCGTGTGAGTTCAATCTTAATGGGGATGCTGGTGCCGGTAGGTGTGCCGTCTTCATCGCGGCTGGGCACTTTCATCGAAATAGGAACCGAAGTGCGGCCCGATAACTGGCGCTTGGCCGTGTTGGCTTTCAGGCGCAGTTCGGCAATCAGTTCCGTATCGTCACCGATGTCCACTTTGTGTTCGTTTTGGATTTGCTCTTCGATGTAGGCAATAATGCGGTCATCCCAGTCTTTGCCACCCAGGCGGTGATCGCCGCCGATGGAAAGCACGTTCAACTGGTCGCCACCGACAGAAAGAATCGTTACATCGAAAGTGCCGCCGCCTAAGTCATACACCAGGCATTTACGCTCTTTGGTGTGGCCACCGGCTACGCGATTCATGCCATAAGACAGCGCTGCCGCCGTTGGCTCGTTAATGATACGCATCACTTGCAAACCGGCGAGTTGTCCGGCTTCATAGGTGGCGTGGCGCTGCGTTTCGGTAAAGTAAGCCGGAACGGTAATTACGGCGCGCGTGATTTCATCGCCTAACTCTACCTGGGCATCTTGAACAATTTTGCGAAGAATAAGAGCGGAGATAAATTCAGGCGAATAAGAGCGGTCACCGATATGGACACGGTAGTTTGGCTGCCCCATGAAACGCTTGATGAACTGCACCACGCGATCCGAATCGGAGATTGTGCTTTGCAGCGCTGTTTCACCAACGACGTAAGCCGGCGGGTCGAAAAAGACCACCGAAGGTGTAGTGGTTTGGCCGTCGGCGTTTTTTAAAACCACCGGCTTGCCGAAATCATCCACTACGGCGACTGCTGAATATGTTGTGCCCAGGTCTATGCCCACCGACCGGCCCATGCTTGGTTGCTCCTGTTTATTTTTCTGAAATTATCGTTACGCACTATGACCTGAAACTTCATTTCATTTTAGCAAAGCCCGCTGTTTCAAAGTTTATTTCGCACAGCGACGCAGTAATTCATCGTAGGGCATCTTGGAAAGCACCACGACAACGTTGCGGCGCGCTGCTCGTAAGGCAAAGCGTCCGGCAATTAAGGCGCTGGTGATGGCTAAAACAGCTCCGCCCCCCAGGATAGTTGGTTGGCCGCCTCCGGCGAAATAGGCAATGGCGAGAATGACAATAAAAACCAGCGTCCCCGCCCCATAGCCCCACATTTGCCCCGCAGCTTCCAACTCGCCGCGAATCAATTCGCGGCGCTTGTGGTCGCGGCGGCGCTCCATGTCTTCGATGTCAACTGCTGAACGGCGTCCGGCGCTGGATGCAATGGAAGGTGAAGCTGGCGCGGCGCGGCGCGGCGTGACTGGCGCAGGCGCCGTTGGAGATGCTGTTGTTGGCGCCGGGGCCGGTTTTGCAGGCGCGGTAGGCGCAGGTGTTGGTCTTGGGCTGCCTGGTGCAGGAGAAGTTGCCGGCGAGGCCGCAGGTGATGGCGTTGCCAAACCTGGCACGGCATTACCTACCGCACCTACGGTAGGCAGCATATCGGTTTCGATTCCACTTGTGCGACCTAAATCTCCGCCCTGGTCGCCTGCGCCGTCTGCATCGGGTAAGTCTTCAGGGAACGGCTCGCCTTTGTTGAAAGCATCGAGAAAGCGGTTATATTCGGTGCGCCGCGTGGGGTCGAGCAGCAGTTGATGTGCTTGAGGTAAATGCACTTCGTAAAGCTGCTGATAGTAAAACCGTTTGCGAAAATTGTGGTGGTCAATGTTGCGTTGGGCTTCGAGATACAATTTGTTGACCCTCTCGCGCAACTCGGCTTCGCTGGCACCTGGCGCGATGTCCAACATTTTGTAAAGGTCAACGAATTCGTCCAACGGCAAAACATCGGTGACGGCCATGAGAACACCTTTCTTCGCAAGCGTTTTAAAGTTGGTTTACGACGTTTTATGCCACAATTGATGCCCCAGTGATGGGGAGCCATGCGGCGCGTGAGAGTTTAATCGCTAAAGTCAGCATTCGCACGCTCGAATGGGCCTGCCCACTGCTTCAAGCGCGGAAAAGGGCACCGAGTTGCTTACCCAGCACACGATTGGCCACTAAAAACGTGAAAGTCAGCAGGAGCATTCCCAAAACGCCCAGCGCGCACGCCTGATATTCATTGGATTTTGATACCAGATAAATCGCCTGCGCAATGGGTCGCGTGTTATTATCGAGGGATAGAATCAGCGAATCGGAGACTTCCAAAACCGCAAAAGCAAAAGTCAGCAACCCTGCCGCCATCAAGTTGGCCGACACCAGAGGCCGCGTCACGCGCCACATGGTTTGCAATGGCGTGGCGCCCATGTTGAGGCTGGCTTCCTCCAATGTGACGCTCATTTGTTGTAGTCCCGACGATACGGCGCGCAAGGCATAAGGCAAGCGCCGCACCGCATAGGAGATAACAAGCAGCGGGATGGAGTTTTCAAAGGGATTCAGTGGCGTATTGGTATAAGAAAGCATCAGGCCATAAGCCAAAATCAGGCCGGGCAAAGCCAAGGGCAGCATGGCGAGACTATCCAGAAAGCCTCGCCCCCAGACCTTTCCCCGAATCAGCGCATAAGCTAAAGCAAATCCGGCGATGACATCTATCATCATCGAAAGGGCCGCGCAGATTAGCGATGTTTTAATGGCAGAACTGGTCAGTTCATCGGCGAAAACATCTTTGTAATTATTGGCCGTCCATTCCGGCAGGAGGCGTGAAGACCAATCGCGCGCCAGACTAGCTAAAATCACGCCGAAGTGTGGCAAGAGCGAGAGGCCGATGACAAAGGCAAAAGCGACATAAACCAAAAGCAGCTTCCAGCCATGAACCGGCACTTCCCGGCTGCGCCGTGTGCCGCGCGCCAGAGTGGCGATGCGCCCACCATCCAAAAATCGCCGCGATACCCAGAAAACCAACAGGGAAACCACCAGCATCCAGACGGCTAAAGCATACGGCATCGGATTATCTACTTCTTTGTAGGCATTAAAGATTTTCACTGCCGCGACTTCGTTGTAATTGAAAATCAGCGGTGTGCCCAAATCGGTGAAAGCGAAAACGAAAACAATCAGCGCACCCGATAAATAGCCGGGCAAAAGTAGCGGCAAAGTTACGGTGCGAAAAACTTTCCAGGCCGAAGCGCCCATGTTTTCCGCCGCTTCTTCGAGCGATGAATCGACGTTAGCCCATGCTGCCGACAAGTTCAAATAAATCAAGGGATACAAATGCAGCGCCGCTACGAAAGCGACCATCGGCGCGCCCCATTGCAGTAACTCCAATCGTTCACCGCCCTGCGTGATGCCGATTTTTTGAAACAACAACTCAACCACGCCTTCACGGTTCAACAAGCGCTGAATGCCGATAGCGCCGACTAAGGGCGGCAATAACAAGGGCACTAATGTCAAACCGGTTAGCAAGGCTTTGCCGGGAAAATCGAGACGAGCGGCAGCGTAAGCTAAAGGGAAGGCTAAAAGCGTTGCTAAAATCGTCACGGCAAAGCCAAGCACAAACGAGTTGCCCATCGCGCCGCGTAATGTTTCGCTGGTGAGAGGTAGCAACAATAACCCCGGCGCAAAGCGGCCTTCTTCGATAAGCGAGCCGGCAAGCACGCGCAACACGGGATAGATCAGGAATGGCCCCAGAAAAGCCGCGCAAAGCGCCCAGGTAAGCAGGCCGCCCCAGAAGGCGCGCGTCGGCTGAAATTTGCGAGATGCAGTGGTAAGTGCAGTCATATCTTCACATAGATTATCGAAATCCAGCAGTCTGGCGTCAAAACAATTTTATGATGAGTGTTTTAGAAACAACGCGGCCACAATCCTGCTAAAAGCTTCTGTTTTTGCGAGATTGACAGGTGTTTTGCAAACTGCTGGCATAAGTGTCGAGATATTCGACCTTTTGACCAGTGGAATTTGAGGAGGCCTAATGTGGCGCAAACTTTAGGAAAGCGCTTGAGAGAAGCGCGTCGTGCGGTTTTTGTAGGGCGCGAACGAGAGCAAAAGCGCTTCCATGAGATATTGACTGGCGCTGAGGCACCGGGCATTCTCTGGCTGCATGGCCCCGGCGGCGTTGGGAAAAGCTCTCTCTTGCGCGAGTGGGCACTGGCGGCGCAAGAACTTAAAACATCGTTTGCTATTTTAGATGCGCGTCACATCGAAGCCGAGCCTGCGGCGTTTGTCAGGGTTCTGGCCGAGACTTTGGGCCTACCAATATCCGAAGATGCCACAGCCGAAAGTGTTCTTGAAACGATTCAGCAGTATCTAAGTGCGAAAACTAAGCGCATAGTATTGTTGATTGACACTTTCGAGTTCTTTGCGCCACTTGAAGCCTGGCTGCGTGACGAGTTTTTGCCCGCTCTGCCGGAGAATGTCTTTTTAGTTTTCGCCGGACGCCATGCGCCGAATGCCTCGTGGCGCGCTGATGCCGGTTGGCGCGACCTGGTGCGGGTGCTGTCACTGCGAAACTTAAATACGGCAATGAGTGGCGATTATTTAACGCGTCGCCGCGTCCCACAAAATCAGCACGCGGCGATTTTGCAGTTCACGCACGGGCATCCTTTAGCACTCTCACTGATTGCCGATGTGTTTGAGCAGAGGCAACAAAGCGGCGAAGACGCAATCGTTTTGCAGTTTACACCCGAAGATACGCCCGAAGTCGTTCGCACTTTGTTGAATCAACTTGTTGAAGCCGAAACATCAGATGAACACCGCGTCGCTTTGGAAGCGTGCGCTTTGGTGCGTTTAACGACCGAAGATTTGCTGGCGGCGCTTTTGGACAAGGAGAACGCCAACGACGTTTTTAACTGGTTGCGCGGCCTGTCGTTCATTGAGTCGGGTCGGCAGGGGTTGTTGCCTCACGATCTGGCGCGCGAAGTGCTTTTGGCTGACTTGCGCTGGCGCAATCCGGGCCAGCACCGCCTGCTTCATGAACGCGCGCGCACTTTTTATAGCGCCCGTTTAAAACAGGGCAGCCCTGATGAGCAGCAACAGGTTTTGATGGATTACGTGTTTTTGCATCGACATAATCCCATGGTGCGGCCTTTTCTCGATTGGCGTGAGAGTAGCGCCCTGACAATCGGCACAGCGCGTCCCCAGGAAATTGAAGAGTTGCTTGCCATTGTTAAGAAGCACGAAGGCAAGGAAGAGGCGGAACTGGCGCGCTACTGGTTTACGGCGCAACCACAAAACCTCACTGTTTTGCGTGATTCTCAGGGTGCTGTTGCTGGATTCATGATGATGGTTTTTCTTGCGCAGGCTGGGGCCGAGGGCGTCAAAGCCGATCCGGCCACGCAGGCGGCCTGGGCCTATTTGCAAAGGCACGAGCCGCTGCGCTCTGGCGAAGAAGCGACCATGACGCGTTTTTGGATGGCGCGCGATTCTTATCAAGACACTTCACCGGTGCAAAGCCTCATTTTGGTCAACGCTGTGCGCTATGATCTGACCACGCCGCATCTGGCCTTTAGCTTTTTTACCTGCGCCAATCCCGATTTTTGGGCGCCGCTTTTTGCTTATGCCAGTTCGCAACGCTTAACCGAAGTAGATTTTAAGGTCGGCAAGCAAAGCTATGGCGTGTTTGGTCACGATTGGCGTGCGCTGCCACCAATGGAGTGGCTCGATTTATTGGGAGAACGTGAAGTAAACGCCGCACCACACTACAACACCGCAACGGAAACGCCCCTGGTCGTGTTGACTCATGAAGACTTTTATGAAGCCGTGCATTTGGCTTTGCGCAATTGGCAGCGCCCTGATGAATTGCGCACTAATGTGCTGCTGCGCACTCGATTGGTTACCAACCGGGCCGGACGCGATGCTACAGACGAAACCCGTGTGGCCGCTTTGCAATCCCTGATTAAAGAAGTTTGCGAATCTATGCGTGGTGCGCGTCGCGAAAGCAAGTTCTATCGCGCGCTTTATTATGGCTACCTGAAGCCGGCAGCTACACAAGAACGCGCCGCCGAAGCGTTGGATGTGCCCTTTTCCACTTATCGCCGTCATCTCAAATCCGGCGTGCGCACCGTCACCGATTTATTGTGGAAACGCGAAATTGGAGATTGAGGGCAACCTAATGCTTCGCGGGAATTAGTTGGGTTTAATCTCGATGGCCTTGCCAAATATATCGTTGGCTTGCACCCATCCATCAACACGGCCTTGAAAACTACCGATTAAAAATCTTTTGCCATCACACTGCAAAATTTGATGCAAAACGATGTGTTGAAAACGGCGACCTCGAATCCTCACTAAGACTATATCATCGGTTTTCAATTCGCTGACGTTACAGGGGGACAATGTTACTGTGTCTCCATTATTGATACGACCTGTCATCGAGCCGCCCTGCGGCTTAATCTCGATTGTTTCGCCGCAGATTAACTGAGATGCTGCAGTCATAGCCCAGGTGTTTCTCTCCATCGTTTTTTCGCTTTTATTGTGGACTGGTTATACCTGTTGCACATTATGGCTTTGCAGCGCAAAGCGCAGTTGATATTCTAAGCCTCCTTCAGTTTGGCCGGTAACGAAGAAGATGCCGTGCGCTTCTGTCTCGTTTTGATGAATCTGCGCCGATTGAATGTCGAGGCCAAGAGAAGCCATCACCGAGGCCAGGCGGAAAACGGCCAGGCGGTTCTTCGCCGTGCGAATTGTGATGAGTTTTTGATCTTTCAAAGACGTGTTTTCGCATTGCACTTCATAAACTTTTAGCGCGCTGGGCAATACAGGTTTATGGAGCCGTTGATGGTGCGAAGATGTTTCGGCTAACGCCTCTTCCAGTGCGGCGCGGATCTTGGCATGTTTGGTTTTGGCTAAGCGCCGATCATGACCTAAATAAGAATCGCTGATTTGCAGTGTGTCCAAAATAATCGGTTGGTCATCATGCAGGGTAAACACCGAAGCGGTGTGAACTTTCACGTTCAGCGCCGCTAAAGTGCCACAAATTTTCGCGAAGAGACCGGGGCGCGCTTGGTCATAAGCGCATAGAGATAATGCGGTAAGAAAAGTGCCGGGCGCCTGCAAAAACTCAATGATGCGCTTTTCCTGCGGCAACCTCGCCAGCAAAGCCTCATGATGCTCCATTTGCGCCTGAGAAGCATTCACAAAATACAAATCCGGCAAACGACCGCGTAAGGTATCAATAGAAGACATGAGACAGAGAACTATCGCTTGATTTGAGGATTAATTACCCACTGGTGAGGATTATTTATCATAGAAACAATCATGCGTAGTATTTGCTCATACTCGTCAAGCAAAGGGTCGGCCTGGTTTTCCTTCAGATAGCCACACTGCACTGCAAAATCAAGCCATGTTTGAGTTTCAGCGGCTTCTGTTTCAGCATCAGAAAGTTTCGCTAAAAATGCAGCTTCATAACATCGCTTGCGTCAGGCTTCCGTAAGGTTTGCTGCTACGGAGCGTGATGAGCGGCGCAGTTGGTCAGTCAAAGAGTAAGTTTCTTCACGCGGGAAATTTCTGGATAGGTGAAAAACCTCCATTGCGGCTGCAAAAGAGCGTTGAAAGACTTGCCAATCTCGATGACTAATAATTTTCATGGCGCCCTCGGAGTCTCCAGTCTCTTGTCTTCTGTCTCGTGTTTATTCGGTTTTGCCCGCGCGAAATCTTCGCCAGCATGATAGGACGAACGCACAAACGGGCCGCTGGCAACCATCGCAAAGCCCATTTCTTCGCCGATAACGCGCAGTTCGTCGAACTGGTCGGGATGATAATACTTTTGCACGGGCAAGTGGCGCGGGCTGGGTCGCAAATACTGGCCTATCGTCACGAAATCCACTTTGTGCGCCTTTAAATCGCGCATGACTTCGATGACTTCTGCCATCTCTTCGCCCAGGCCAACCATCAGGCCGCTTTTGGTTTTGATGCCGGCATCAAATTCCTTGACGCGCTGCAATAATTCCAGTGAACGCTCATATTTCGAGCCGGGCCGCACCGGCTTGTAAAGGCGAGGCACGGTTTCGATGTTATGGTTGTAAACATTCGGCTTTATCGCAGCGACAGCCAGAACCTGTTGCCAATCTCCTTTGAAATCAGGAGTAAGGATTTCGATTTTGGCATCGGGCAAAGCTTCTCGCACTGCTTCGATGGTTTGAATCCAATGGGCGCTGCCACCATCGGCCAGGTCATCGCGATCAACCGAAGTAATCACAACATATTTAAGGCCCAACCTCTGGGCGGCCTGGGCCACGCGCTGCGGCTCTGTTGCATCCAGTGGCAGAGGCCGGTTCGTTTGAATGTTGCAAAAGCCGCAGTTGCGCGTGCAACGGTCGCCGCCAATCATGAAAGTGGCGGTTTTATGGCTCCAGCATTCACCGATATTGGGGCAGCGCGCTTCTTCGCAAACCGTGACGATGTTGAGTTCTTCTAACAGTTCGCCGGTGTGGACAGTCTGCCGCGCCTTGCCGGTTTTGACTTTGAGCCATTCGGGCACCCGCTCGGCGTTGGGTTGTGCCACAAGCGCGCCACGATGCCGTCCGCCGGGGGCTGTCAGAGTTTCAAGAGGGATAATTTGAGACATGAAAAAGTGCCGCTAAAAACCAGAGCGGCACTTTTCATTTTAACAAGCCATTGTTAGTGTGGATAAATGTTTCGTTAATGACCGTTCTAATTCGAGCGGCGCACGTCAATTGTGAAGTCCGTAATATCCAGCGAGGCCAGTTGTTGCGCGGAGATATTGGTGTTGCCAGGATCGGCATCGTTAGATGGCTCGCGCACGGTATCTACATTACGGAAAGTGCGCGTCGTAGAGATGTTGAACGTTTCATACAGATTCGGCGCACGTGGCACTTCACCTAAAGCATCAAACGGCTTCAAGAGCAAGTTATTTGGGTCGCGAATTACTTCGGATGTCGTCACGAAGTTCACATCCAGTTGTGTTACACCGGCGGCAAACAGGCGGTCGGCGGCTGTGGGCGGAGTGGCCGCATTGTCAATGGTCGCATCCAAATCCAGGGTAAAGGTGATGGTATTTCCCGAAGCAACAGGGTTAACCACGAAGGCGTTGGATGCGCGTTCAAGCGTTTCTTGCCCATTGCCCAGATCACGGCGGCGAAACACCAAAAAATTGTTGCCCCGGCATTGCACTAAAACGGAAAAAGAACCGCCAACCACACCATTTGCCAGTGTTGTGGTGCCGATAACCGCCGCCGGGCCATCACCGGCATCGCCGTCATCATCGAAAGCGAAATTGTAAAAGAACGTTGGCGAAATCGCTTGTTGCAAAGTCATATTCACAGTCAGGCGATTGGTGGCTGGAAGCGTTGGCCCGCCTACCGGGGTTTTGGCGCAGCCATTTAGAAAGACCGGCACTAACAACAAAATCGAAAATAAAGCTATTTTTTTCATGGTTCTAAAGCAAAACTAAGATCACCCACAACACATGAATCAGAGCATGGGTGTAAAACGCCGGAGCAAATGATTTTTCTTTCCAACAAACGTAGCCCAAAAGCGCGCCGCCAAGAAACGAACTGTAAAACTCCTCCATTGGCTTGCCCCAGTGCGCGGCGCCAAAAAGTGCGGCCTGCAACCCAATAGCAGCAATCGAGCCGAAGCCCTGCGCCATGCCGAACAAGAGAAAGCCCCTGAAAAAGAACTCCCAGCAAAACATGTAAAGCACAAGCGTAGCCAGCAACATCACTACATCGCGGGCATTCAGGATAGGTGGCAGGTAACCGTTTTTATACGACTCGGCGGCTAAAACGCCTTGGGGCGTAAGACGGAAAATCACCATTATCACCAGCATGGCGGCTGTGAAAATCAACGAGTATTTTAGATGGCGCCGCGCCGCGCGAAAGTTCCATCCGTAGTTCCAAGCGTTGGAGCGTTGATCTTTGAGCCAATCGAGATGCACAATGCCCTGGCCAAAGAAAAACCAGATAATGCCCAGAGGAAAAATCAAGTTGGCTACAACCGACATCTGAATCCAGCGTGTCCATTCTAAAACCGAGTTAATGCCGCCGTTGTATTGTGACCACGCCAAAAAAGCGCCGCAGAGCAGCGTTGCCAGGGCGCGCAAGACAAAAGTTGCGGGCGTTTCGTCGTCTTCCCAGGTGGGCGCGTGAATGCCTTCGCCGGGCTGTTCACCAAGTGGTTCACCAGGCTGATCTGGAACTAATTCTTCGGATGAGGGCAAAGTTGGATTCTCGATTTCGGTCATGGGCCGAAAAGCAGTCATTACGCGGGTTCAGGTAAGTGAAATATAGCACAAACTTGGCCCTGCTTTATGCATTACTCTGTTAGTGCAAAGCGGTTTGACAAGGCCGTTTCGCAGCGGTAAGATTGTGCGCGGGCACCTGCCAAAATCTTCCATCGCACTCACGCCTCTTATCACACAACTTATCAAGCCACTTCGTTGCAAATTTTAACGAAAGCGCAACGCGAAAGCGCACATCTTATTATGCTCTCAGAACGCATCAACCGCATTCAACCATCGCCTACCTTAGCGATTTCAGCCAAAGCGAAAGCTCTGCGTGCGCAGGGCGAAGACATTTTGTCTTTTGACGTGGGCGAACCCGATTTCGACACGCCCGAACATATCAAAGAAGCCTGCATTAAGGCTTTGCGCGACGGCGAAACACGCTATACCGCCGCGCAAGGCACGCCAAAGTTGTTGGCTGCCATCAGTGAAAAGATGCAGCGCGAAAACAAATTGTCTTACGGGGCGGATCAAATTGTCGTCTCGGCGGGCGGCAAGCACAGCCTGTTCAACATTTTTCAAAGCATACTTAATCCCGGCGATCAGGTCATCATTCCCGCACCTTACTGGGTTAGTTATCCCGATCAGGTTTTGTTGGCCGATGGCGAGCCGGTCTTCATCACCGCCAAACAAGATCAGGGCTTTAAAATCTCCGCCCAGCAACTGGATGATTGCCTCAAAGCGCACCATCGCGTTAAAGCTGTGGTGCTTAATTCGCCCTCCAACCCCACCGGGGCCGTTTATTCGCCGGATCACCTGCGTGAGTTGTGCGCGGTGTTGGAGCAGTATCCCGATGTATTAGTTATTTCGGATGAAGTTTATGAGCACATGGTTTACGCGCCGCACCAAATGTGGAGCGTAGCCAGCTACAGTGAAGAGTTCAAAAACCGCACAGTTATTGTGCAGTCCTGCTCTAAATCATACGCCATGACGGGCTGGCGCATCGGCTGGACGTGTTCAACCCCGGAACTGGCCAAAGCCATGACGAAATTGCAAAGCCAGTCCACTTCCAACCCGACGGCCTTTGCGATGGCGGGCGCTTTAGCCGCAGTCAGCAACCCCGTAGATAGCGCGATGATGGCCGAATTTGAAAAGCGCGGTAAAGTGATGCGCGAATTGCTGAAAGATATTCCCGGTTTCAAATGTTCCAAGCCCGAAGGCGCCTTTTATCTGTTCCCCAACGTGGATGGCATTTTCGGCGTGATGGTAGACCGCGACACGCAAATTACCAGCGCGCAAGTTTTGGCTGATTACTTGCTGCGTGCCGCCAAAGTAGCGGTTGTGCCCGGTGAAGGTTTCGGTGCGCCGGAGCATATTCGCTTTTCATATGCGAACTCGATGGAAAACCTCAAAGAGGGCGTCAACCGCATCCTCAATGTGTTGCCGGAGTAGTCATTTGTCAGCCGCCAGTTTTCATCAGTCGGAACCATATTTCTGAC
>DASWNL010000150.1:0-10668 GCA_036399215.1 Abditibacteriaceae bacterium | reverse complement strand
AGATAAAATCGTCTGTTTGGTCGACGATTGAACCTTTTAATGTTGCTTCCTGTTTGCTTTTGCGCCCACGTTTTTTCAGCATGATTTGAGCCTAAGATTTGAGTTTGATGAGAATTCAACTTTTTAAATTATAACCTGCATCAAAGCCGATTAAACAGTTAACCTCTACCCCTATTTACCACAAATTACTACAAATCCTTAATTTTTTGTAAGTTCGGTGCAGAAATCCAATTTTTGTATAAAAGCGAAGAAAAAACGGAATTTTCGAGAATTATCCCAATTTCTTGTTTAGAATGAGTGCATTTCGGAAATAATGAATCTGCCGAACAATCACTCTGCCGAACAATTATAATTGCTTCACAAAGCATATCCATCAGGAGCTATTGCTCTTGATGGTTGTGAAGCATCTGTTTCAGTTTTGTAATTGAGTAGGCTGATTTAAGAATGAAAAACGCGCCAATGAAAAGTTTGGAGAGATGCCATGACCCACGTCTTCTATGCCAGCCTCCCCCTCATTTCGATTTGCATCGCAATCGGCCTTGCCCTTGCTTGGCTACGGGAAAAGATACTGAGTTTGGCCTGCACACGGAAGAAAGCTATTGCGATCACACGGAAAAAAGCTATTACAATCAGACGGAAAAAAGCTATTGCGATTGTGGCTTCTGTGGTCGCGGTTCTAACGGTTTCCTATTTTTATGTGGGGCAAGCGTTTACAACGGCTCTCCTGCCGATTTTATTTTCCAGTGCGTTGATCATCTTAGGCGCTTTCTGGGCCAGAAAAGCGATTTACGCTGCTATCAAAAAGAAAGAAATCCACGATAGCAACAAGAAATTGCTGAACTTTTTTACGTATGTCATCACATTTTGCGGCATCGCGCCCGGATTTGTTTTGGAGGATGGTTCAAAAACCATAGCACTCCTTTTTAGTGGCTATGAATATTTCGAGCCTAAGGACGTTAGGGCGGCGTTGTCCACTTCTTCGATTTTTATTTTTACTTTTTTCTCAATAATTACGGCCCTGGTTTTAGCCTGGGCGCGGACGATTATTAAGGCGAGGACAATATGGGAACTAACTTCGTTTTATAGCGAAGACCCAAGTAGCGAGAGGACAATATGGGAACTAACTTCGCTCTATAGCGAAGACCCAAGTAGTGAGAAGCCAGAAGTTAACTCAATAAAAAATAATCTCCAAAGGTCTTACGACAACATTTGCAAATGGGTTTGTGGAAGGTCCAAATTCTACGAATGGCTGCGCCTCATTATGGTTTCAGTATTGGGTGTCATAGGGGTTGTTTTGTTTTTGGCAGTAACTTCGACAGCATCCGTAGTCGAGGCAATGGAGCGAAATGTCAATGCAGATGTATCCACTGTTGAAAATTGCCACACAGTGCGGCAGATACTTGATGTCGCCAAAGAACAATCTGAAGTCAAGCCCGACGCACACCAAAAGCGTGCTGTTGATCACAATCGCCGGATTATTAAAGCCGTGCTCCGCGCTGTTGCTAAGATAGAGAAACTGCCGGAGCAAATACTGCCGAAGCAAATAGAGAGTCCATCAAATAATGATGCTTTGAATTATCTCGATGAAAAAGTGTCTATAGTTAAGGGAGCAAGTGAATTGATAATAATTGCTTCCCCATCCATTTTGCCTGAAAGGGACATAATTCAGCTTGAGGATTCTTTGGGAAAATTATCGCAGGCAATTGTTGACGATCACATCAATTTGCAACGCCTGACCACCAAAGATATTTCTGACATTAGGACTCAATCAAAAACGATTCGGAATTGTCATCGGCAGAGGATATGCTGCTATATCTCGCAAAGATTGGCTGAAGCCAACAATAAGGGGGCGGATGTCTGGCAAGAAACTCAAAGGGCGGCCAGAGAACATCCAGATCCGCAGTTCAATAAAATCTTTACTGATTTGACTTTTGAAAAAGACCTCATTTTGTATTTTGTGAAACAAGAGGCTTTCCGAAAGGGGGACTCTGGCGAGAGCTTACTTATTTTGCTGCCCTACATCCAGATTATCCTCCCTAATTTTCAATTCAATAGATATTTAGTTTCTAATGGCAACAAAGAAAAAATTGATGCTTTTGCCAGCGAGTTGGTAAAAGCATCTACTTCTGCAACCGACACACCGGAAAATGAGCGAACAAAATTGGACATTGCTCAACTGCTTTCTCTACTGGCGGAACAATGTGACGAAAATGGCCTTGAACAGTTGCCGCCTGACGTTGAAGATTTTATAAAGCGCTCATCATCTTCAGTGCCGCAAATAGATGAATCGGATTCAATCGCTCAGGTTGATGAATGGATCACACTACTCGAACAGAGTCGCAACTATACAGAGTCCGTTGTGAATAAAATCCGTTTTGCTACTCCACAGCAGGCCGATACGTTTTTTGACGCACAAATTGCGATAAGAGAAAATATTGAATGCCACTTGAGTGAATTCGAAGAAGTGTCAACCAGTAGATCCAGAGCCTCAGTGAAATGTCTCAAAGCTTTGCACGACCATCTGACTGCTTCCAAAGCAGCAGCCACTGCAATGAAAGACTACTATCGAAACCTGCCTGAAGTTGAACAAAAAACTAAAGACGAAATTGCTCGCCTCGAAAAGGCAAAAGACAACGCACTTGACAATTCTCAAGTCTCTATAAGCAATTTAAATGCGGCGAGGGCCGATTGGCAATCAAATAATTGAAACGCTTTTACTCGTGAAAAAAGCACTTAAGGCTGCCACGAACGACTGCCTGTAGAGATCGCGTGTTTTGCAGGCGATGATTTTCCCATACGCTCTTTACGATTCAAAATAGAAGTTATAAAACTTGTGCGCCTTCAACCGCGGTGCAGACCCAGCAGCGCGCGTCGCGGCCCATAGAAGCTTTGTATTGTTTTGGTTGCTCTTCAAGAAACTCATCAACACCGGCATTTTCAATCAGCGTCACGGTGCAGCCGCCGAAACCCGCGCCAGTCAGCCGCGAACCGAGAACGCCGGGTTGCATTCGTGCCCAGGAGGTTAGCCAATCGAGTTCGGGGCTGGAAACTTCATAAAGTTCACTCAGCGATTGATGCGAATCATTCATGCATTCGCCGAAAACTTCCAGGTTATCTTTTTCCAAGTTTTCGCAAGCGTAAACGGTGCGCGCGATTTCGTCCACGACATGCCGCACGCGTTTGCGAACAACTGGGTCAAGGTCACCGCCGTATTGCTGGAGTTCTTCAGGCGTGACATCGCGCAAAGACATGATGTGTGGCAGCTTTTCTTGTAGTTGGCGCAAGCCTTCTTCACACTGGGCGCGGCGCTCGTTGTAGGCACTGCCGGCCAATTCGCGTGGCGCAGCACTGTCTGTCACGATGAGTGAATGATCCTTTAAGCGAAACGGCACCTGACGCATGGAAAGGTCGCGGCAATCGAGAAGTAGCGCATGATTTTCGCGGCAAGCGGCAACGGCCATTTGATCCATAATGCCACAGTTCACGCCGACAAAGTTGTTTTCGGCGCGCTGGCATAGTTTGGCTAAGTAAGCCGGCTCCATCGGTTGCTGTTCTAAATGCGTAAAAGCCAAAGCCGAAGCGACTTCGATGGCCGCAGAAGAAGAAAGGCCCGATGCAACCGGCACATCGGAAATCACCACGCCCTCAAAACCGTGCAAGGGCACACTGGCATCGGCCAATTCCGAAGCCACGCCTTGCACATAATCAATCCAGGAATCCTGCTTGCTTAAATCATCCAACGAAAAACTGCCGCGCTCATCGAAATTCGCAGCATAAAGTTCTACGCGACGGTCAGTGCGAGGCCGCACTTTGAGGCGCACTTCAAGCGGAATAGCGATTGGCAAGACAAAGCCGTCGTTATAGTCCACATGTTCGCCGATAAGATTGACACGCCCCGGCGAGCGCACTTCAAAAGCGTCTTCATCGGCACCAAATTGTTGAGCAAAAACTTCGTGAATATTCATGTGTAAAAGGTTATTCGTTAAAAAGAATATCCGGCATCTCAATATCTTGCGGCGAGACCGCTTTTAATTCTGCCGCTTGTTTTTCGGGCAAGGCATCATTTAAAAATGTGCCCGGCCCACTTTCGACGCTGGCGCGGTATTTTAATTTTTCAGGGCTGCGCTGCAAGGGCAAAAATTCAATGTGAAAACGATAGCTTTCTACGCCGGACAAGTTGGAGAGTTGATACATCAACATCAAAGTCGGAAAGCCGATGGCGTTGCCAGGCCACAAATTTTCGTAGCGCGTGACTATGTTCTTCAGCATCCCGGCCAATTGGCGGCGCTCGTCGGGCGTCATTTGCATCAGTGAATGAACGCCGGTTCGTTTGGCCCAGATATGAACTTCATAGGGATAGCGAGCAAAATACGGCTGCGCGGCCAAAAAGCCATCAGTTTCAGCGATAATACGCGTCCCTTCGCGCAACTCTTTATCAATGATGCTTTGCCATAAACCACCGCTATGGGCTAAGGCGATGGTTTGCTCCCACTGCTTTTGCACTGTGGGCGGCAAGAATGAAAACGAGTAAATCTGTCCATGCGGATGATCGAGCGTCATGCCGGCATCACGGCCCTTATTTTCAAAAATCGAAACGCAACGAATATCCGGCTGCGCTACTAATTCTGCATAGCGGTCGCGCCAGGCTTCGACTAAGCAATAAACATCATTAACCGGCATCGAAGCCAGTTTGGATTCGTGCTCTTGCGAATACACCACCAGGTCGCAGCGCCCACGCGCTGGAGCGGTCATATCGAAAACGCTGTCGCTTTGTGGCGCTTGCACATCATCGGGAACATAGGCCATAGAAGGCGCGCGGTTTTCAAAAACTGCGACTTGATAGGGTAGGGGCAACTCCAAAATGCCGGGACAAAGCGGGCAGGCATCTTTGGAAGGTAGTTGCGGGCGATTCATGCGATGTGCGGCGAAAACCGTCCACTCGCCCAGCGTCGGATTCCAGCGCATTTCCGGCGGCTGCGGCAAAATTCTTGGGCCACTCGGCGGGTTCTCCTGCGCCGCTTTTTGATGGGTTGTTAAATAAGGCGGCGTTTGTCCTTGCGCGGCAAAATCGTAATAAGTCAGCGTGCGCCCATCGTCCATGCGCACGCGCGTTTTGTGTATTTCGTAAGGTGTTAAAGAAGGGGACACTCCGCGCAGTGTAGCAAGCCAAGGATGAGGGATGAAGGCGGAAGGATGAATAGTGATGCTCCTCTATTCATCCTTCCGCTCCTGCCCAGAGGGCACCCGTCCCTCATCTTTTAAAAACTCCCACCCATAGGACGCGCGTAGCCGGTTAATTCAACATAGCCCTGGCCGTTGTGTGTGCCTGTGAAATCAATACTGCCTTCCCAATAATCGAAGCGGGCGCCGCGATGGGTATTCAGTTCCTGGTCGGGCAGAGATGGTGTTATGATGAGGTCTATTTTCTCTTTGGGCACGCGCACGCGCCATTTGGCAGGATAAATTCCGCCACTGCGGGAGCTGCGCCAGGTGGAAAGAGCCTGGATTTGAAAATCGCTCAATTTTAGAGGTCGTGCGCGGCCATCCTTCTCAACGATTGTGCCCGATGACAGCGGTTCGATGCGTCCTTTTTGCAAGCGCAGTTGATACAGCATAAGTTCGCGGCCATCGTTTAGTTGCAGGGAAAACCAATCCCAACCGGTTTGGCTTTTATCCATCTGGTTAGAGCCGAATTCATGGTCGAACCAACTCTGGCCGGTCACTTGAAAAGTTTGCCTGCCGATTGTAACTGTGCCTTGGCTTTGCAAGCGGGTGAGGGAGTAATAATGCGAGGCGCGTCCATAGCCCGCTGATTTTTGCGAAACGCCATTGGCGCCATGAATAGTCGGCGCTTTCAAGGCGCGCTGCTGCAAAGCAATCGAAAAAACGGTTTTATCCGCTTCGCCTTTGGCGCGCAAAGTTTGGCGCTCGCCTTTTGCACCTTCAAAGCGCATTTGCCAGTCGTCAATCCAGATGCGCGGCGATTTGGTGCCGGCCTTATCGGCGCCGGCCATTTTCAAAGCGGTGCGATTGATGCGGTCGGTGTTGAAGAAACGCTTGCCGTTTATGTCGCTTAAAGCAAAGTGCGCGAAGATTACATCCCGAATCGCCCATTGCGAACTGCGGCCTTTGAGAGATGGCGTGAGCGCTGTGCGAAAGAACGTCAGTTGATAGCCAAAGCGTTGGCCGCTTTTGCTTTTCAGATGGCCGGTGTAATACCACCACTCGGTTTGAAATGGTGGATGCGAACCATGATCGCGGGGGAATTGGAATTTGTAACCGGGCAGTGCCGCGCGGAACTGTGCGGCGTCAGCAGACGGAAGGTAAAAAAGACAAAAGACAAGAGACAGGAGACAAGAGAATTTTCGTCTGACTGAATTCTCTTGTCTCCTGTCTCTTGTCTGAAAAAAGCTCACGCGTTTTTACGAAGTTCTTTGATGCGGGAAATGAGTTCGTTGGGCAGGACGGGCTTTTGCATCAGGTCATCAGCGCCGGCTTCGCGGGCGCGAGTGCGGTCGGCTTGCGTGCCGTAAGCGGTAAACATGATAATCGGCACACCATCGCCGTTGGGCAATTGGCGAATCTGGGTGACGGCGTCCCAGCCGTTCAGTTGCGGCATTTCTACATCCATGATGACGGCATCAAACTTTTCTTCTCGAATGGCGGTCACCGCATCCACGCCATTGTGCGCGACGCGGGTTGTATGGCCGTCAAGGCGAAAAGCTAACTTAAAGACTTCACAGGTGTCGGGTAGGTCGTCAACAAAAAGAATATTCATAGCCGATCAAAAACCCATTCGAGAAGATAACGAGACATCAACGAATGCGCGCCTTTCAACTGCAAAATTTGTTCCCCAAACCCTCAAAATTTATTGACTGTTTTTATTCCATTTGTAAGGCTTCCGTTAAATTCCGGCGCGCGGCACTCCGCGCCGGAAAATAACCGGCACATAAAGCTGCCACCAAAGCCAGTCCCAAACCTTGCAGCCAAACACCCGGTTGCAGGGAAAAATTAATTGTCCAGCCGAAGATTTGCAAGTTGATGACACGAATCAACTGCCATGCCAGACATAGCCCCGCCGCTATGCCAATGGCCCAGGCCAGAATAGCAATCAGAGCAAATTCAACAAACGTCATCTTTAAAATCTGACGCGTCGAGGCGCCCATTGCCCGCAATACCGCAATCTCGCGGGCGCGTTCCAATAAAAGCGCAATCAAGGTGTCGAAGACACCAATGGCCGCTACTAAAATAGCGATTAGTTGCAGGGCGTAAGTCACGGCAAAGGTCTGATCGAAGGTGTTGAAAACCGAAGCGCGCAAGTCGCGGTTGGGTGAAAGGGTGATCTGATATTGGCCGGCGAACTTTCGCTCTATTATTTCCTGCACTTCTTCAACG
Source organism: Abditibacteriaceae bacterium (assembly GCA_036399215.1). Taxonomy (GTDB): domain Bacteria; phylum Armatimonadota; class Abditibacteriia; order Abditibacteriales; family Abditibacteriaceae; genus DASWNL01. The sequence continues at coordinate 3,273 of DASWNL010000150.1, read as the reverse complement.
GTCGCGCCTTTTTGCAGGTGTAAAGCCAGGCCATCAATGCCATTATCCTCCCAGTTACGGGCATAAATCGGTCGCGGCAGGTAAATCACACATTCGTTGGGCGTGTAGTCGGCAAAGACTCCGGCAATCGGCAAAGTTATCGGGCCATTAGGCGAAACAAGGGTTAAATTCTGCCCGGCCTGATAACCCAGAAGATGTTGAAATCGTTCGCTAATTAAAACCGCGCGTTGCGCTAAAAACTCATCAATAGCGGCCTCTGAACCATTAACTGTTGAAAGAAATTTTATTTTGCGGTCACCAGTTTTTAAAGCGGGCAGTTCGTTGGCCGCGATGTAAACCGGCTGCTTGCCGATGACGGTTTCCGCACCGCGAATCGTGTCGAATAAGCGCACCTGGGGCATGGAGGTGATGAATTTTATGGCTTCGGGCGGCAACCCCGGCCCGCTATCACCGGAAAATCCCGTAGCCGGGCTGACGTATAAATCGGCGTTAATGGCAACGTCCACCCAGTCAGCAACAGTTCCGCGAAAGGAGCGCACCATCACGGAAATCCCGATAGACAAAGCCAGAGACACCATCAAAGCCGCGACGACGAGACTGCTGCGATGTAAGGCGCGCCGCAAATACGAACCGGCCAACATGCCTTCGATTCCGAAAATTGTTCCCGCAAACCGCTGTGCCAGATGGCCGCTGCCGCGCGTGATAATCGGTGTCAGCAAGGCAAAGCCGCTGAGCGTAAAAAATGTGGCGGCAAAGCCGGCCCAGGCCCAACGCGCTCCTAAAAACGGCTGGCATAAAACAAAAGCGATGACCAAAAAAAACATACCCGCCAGGGCAAAAGGACGGGCGAACTCTCCGGCGCTGTGATGCAAACTCAGCCGCGACATCGCCGCGCGGGGCGATGTTCCTGCCGCTTCGCGGGCCGGCGGATAGGCCGAAACCATTGCCAGCAATGTTCCGGCTAACGGCGCGGCCCACCACAGCCATAAGGGAACAACAATTTCGTTGGCTTTAACCGCTAAATACAGTTGCGAAACCGTTTGGCTGACTGCCAGAAGCGTAAAACGCGACAAACCTAATCCAAGAAAAATGCCACAGAGCGAGCCGAAGAATCCAATGGCCGCCGCTTCAAGTAAGAACAATTGCGTCAGTTGCGCGCGTCCGGCACCCACAGCGCGCAAGATACCAATGTCATGGCGCCGCCGCACCACGGCGATTTCGATGGCGTTATAAATCAGGAAGGCGCCGACAAAAAGCGCAATGCACGAAAGCGCGCTGAGAGTCAGTTGAAAGGCGGCCAACATTCCCGAAATCTGCCGTCCTCGCTGGGCCGGGCGCTGCACGCGGGCATCGGCGGGCATTGAAGGTTGTAAGTCGGCGCGCACTCTTTCGAGTTGCGCTTCATCCACCATTAAGTCAATTTGCGTGAGGCGTCCGACAAGAGAAAAAGCTTCCTGCGCCCCGGCAATGTCCATCAAAACGAAGTCGCCGCCAAAAGTTTGATTGAACTGCTCGCTTTCCAAGATAGCGCGCACCCGAAAACGTTCGCGCCGCGCGCCCACCCATAAATCCAGCGCGCTGCCGTTTTGGAGATGATATTTATCGGCCAACGCGCGGCTGACGGCAACCGCGCGCGGATCAATCAAAAAAGCGAAAACCCCGGCGGCTTCGGATGTGGCGCGTGGCGTTTGTCCCGTGCTTTGATTCTGTCCCTGGCTGCCGATTCCAAAGTCGCGCCCAAAATCGGCTTCGGCAAAAACATCTACTCCCAAAACCAAAACCTGCGTGCCGGAATCGTTGGACTTTGTTTTTAAAGAAGGTGAAAGCAGCGTTTTGGAGATAACCGGCGCCATTGCTTGAATACGCGTATCTCCCCGTTCTTTGAGGCGCGCGTAAACGGTTTCCGGCAAGCCATTCGCGCCGCCAATGATTTGTAGGTTGGCTTTGCCCGAAACCGCATCGAGCGTGGCTGAAAACGCCGCCAAAATCGAATGATTGGCAATTTGCACCGACACGAAAACTGCAATACCCAGCGCCACACCCAACGCCGCTAAAAAAAAGCCGCCGCGATGACGCAACCAGTAGCGCAGCGAGAGAAAGCGAAACAGAACAAGCACGCTTGCAGTTTAGACCGCTAAACAAAAGCCTATCATTTCATTGGGATTTGTGTCGTTGACGAAAGACTTCGGCTAAACAAATGCCCGACGCGATGGCAACGTTTAAGGAATCACTGCGCCCGCACATGGGAATTTTAACGATGCCATCGCAGAGGCTCTGTTGTTGCGGCAAAAGGCCTTTGCGCTCGCTGCCCATCCATAAAATCGAGCGCGGCTCAAAAGGAAAATCAAAATGCGATGTTGTGCCTTGTGGCGAAGTGCCGATAAGTTGGCAATTGTGTTTTGTTTTCCAGGCGAGGAGTTCAGCCAGCGAAGTGCGCACTAAGGGCACATGAAAGAGCGCTCCCATGCTGGCGCGCACGCAACCTGGATCAAAGGGATCAACTTTGTTATCAAGCAAAATCAAGCCACAAGCGCCAAAGGCTTCAGCGCTGCGAATAATAGTGCCCAAATTGCCCGGCGCGCGGATCTCGTCCAGCGCCAACCAGGCGCCGGTTGCAATAGCATCTGCGGTAACATCAGGCAGTTTCGTCCACTGCTGTTGCATCACCGCAAGAATGCCCTGTGGTTCTTCGCAGCGCGAGATTTGTCGATATTCGGCAGGCGTTAATTGCGAACAAGGCACGCCGCGCTTGCGTTGGCAGCGAATAAAACGGCGTATGAATTCGGAGGGCAGCAGGGAAGGACAATAAAAGAGGGCTTCAAGAGGAAAAGACGAAGCAGCAGCTTCAATTAAAGCGCGCACACCTTCGGCGTAAAACAGTTGGCGTTGGTCACGTGCGGCGCGCTCGCGCAACGCAAGTAGAGTAAGGAGAGAAGAACTGCAATTTTTGGATAACTTCATTCGGCATGGACGCATCCGTCCTTTAGCGCTCTTAGATTTTCACCAATTCGTCAGGCGAACTGAGCGAAGCTCATTCTAATTTCAAAACGCTACGCCAGCAAGGAAAACAATTAGCTTTAAGGCAAAACGGCTTATCATCTTTCAAGAAAAGCGTGACAGGGGTATAATTTCGTTGCCGATATTATCAACGGAATGAGTGCCACCCCGCGAGACAACACGGGTAAACGATATTGGCTCGTTCCACTTAAAGGGTTTTCATGAAGCGCTTTTCTCCTCTGTTTTCTGTTTTAGGCGCCACCGCGGCGTTCTCTC
>DASWNL010000149.1:0-1553 GCA_036399215.1 Abditibacteriaceae bacterium | reverse complement strand
GTTGTGGATAATGACGGCAAAGGTTTATATTCCACCGGCATAGGACACGGCGACGCCTTGCATTTCTCCGATCTTGACCCCAACAGGCCAGGTTTAGAAGTGTTCTCCATTCAGGAGAGTTTTGGTGATGCCGGTGCGCATCTGTTCGATGCCAAAAGCGGCGAGGTAATTTGGAAAAAAGCCTCAGTGGCAAAAGGCCGTGACGGCGAAGGGCCGGGACGCGGTTTGGCTTTGGATATTGATCCGCGTTATCCCGGCTTTGAATGCTGGGCGGCGGGCGCCGGTTTAAGTGGGCAGTTATGGGATTGCAAAGGTAACAAAATCGCGGATGCCACGCCCTCTGTCAACATGGGAATTTACTGGGATGGCGACTTGTTACGTGAACTGCTGGATGGCACGACTATTAGCAAGTGGGATTGGGAAAAAGCGAAAGCCAACCCACTGCTTCAAGCGCGCGATTTTGATTGTGCCTCTAACAACAGCACTAAAGCCAATCCGGTTTTATCCGCCGATATTTGGGGCGATTGGCGTGAGGAAGTCATCTATCGCACAAGCGATAACAAAGAGCTACGCATCTTTACTACAACAATTCCAACCAACTATCGCTTTGCCACTTTAATGCACGACCCGGTTTATCGCTTAGGCATCGCCTGGCAAAACGTCGGATATAACCAACCGTCGCATACAAGTTTTTACTTAGGCGCGGCGATGGCATGGAAATGAAGATTACAAAAGTTGAAGCCTTTCATGTGGACTGGGCGCCGGGTCGTAGTGCGTGGGTTCGTATCACGGCAGAAGATGGCACCTTTGGACTGGGCGAAGCCAGCCCGATGGGTGGAGGCAACGCCTCACTGGAAATCATCGCGCGCTATTTTGCACCGGAGTTGATAGGTGCCAATGCGCTTGATCATCGCGTGTTGCAAGACCGCCTTTTGCATCATCATATTAAAATCGGCCTTGAAGGTGCGTTCGCCGGTGCGCTGGCAGCAGTTGATATTGCCCTGTGGGACTTGAAAGGCAAACTTCTGGGCCAGCCGATCTATCAATTGCTGGGCGGCGCGTGGCGCACGGAACTGCCCTTTTACGCTTCGGTTGGCGGCAATGCCGAGCGCAAGGTTGAAGAAGTGTGCCGTGCGGTGGAAAGTTGGCTGCCACTTCAGCCTTCACTGGTGAAGATTCGCTTTGACGGCGATAAAACGCAGCGCGATGTTGATATTCCGGGCGACATTGCCAAAGCCCGCGCGGTGCGCCAGTTGGTAGGCAATGATTTGCCTCTGGCTTTTGATGCCAACAACACCTATTCCATTCAAGGCGCGATTCGTGTTGGGCGTGCCTTAGAAGAGTTGGGTTATGAATGGTTTGAAGAGCCTGTGCTGCATTATCATACGCGCAGTTTTGAAAAGGTTGCAGGTGCTCTCGACATCGCCGTGGCCGCAGGCGAACAAGAATACACATTGCAGGGCATCGCGCGTTTGATTGAGGCGGGTGTTGCCATCGTGCAGCCGGACATCGTAAAAACCGGCGGATTCACCGGCTTATCAGATATGTCTGCT
>DASWNL010000148.1:0-5657 GCA_036399215.1 Abditibacteriaceae bacterium | reverse complement strand
GATGTTCTGCAAGCCGAATTTCTGGAAAAGCTTTACGGCATTCCATTGCGCGTGGCCGAAGTGGAGGGCGTCAAAGTTGTTTTGTGAAATGCAAAGGAACACGGAGCTTCGCTGCACGGAAACAACACAGATGAGCACAGTTTTTTTGAGAAAAACCTTTTTGCAAATCCGTGTAAACCCGTGTTGTTTCCGTGCAGCGAGGCTCCGTGTTCTATTCTATTTTTTCGTTTTTGGTGTTTTTATTTTCCCATCTCTCGCACAGAAAAATCTTGAAGATTTGCCGATTGAAGATGCGCCGCCTGTGCTTTCCACCCAGGCAACACCAGCACCACATGATCACAAGCAGCCGGATGAGAAGCATTTTGAAGCGGCGCACTCTGAGCCAAGATTTCCCGCGCCGGATGGACACACCGTTGGTTGGTTTGATTTAGGCCATACCTTTCAAATTGACTTTCTGCGTGAAGCGCTTTGGGCCGGATTGCTGGTGGCGTTGATGTGTTCGTATCTGGGTGTTTATGTCGTGCTAAAGCGTATCGTTTTTGTGGGCGTGGCTCTGGCCGAATTATCTTCGGCGGGTATTGCCGTTGGCTTATGGCTGGGCTTTTCTCCTATTGTTGGTGCGATGCTGCTTGTGCTTTTTGGCGTGACGATGTTTGCTGTGCGCTGGTCGCCGCGCCGCGTGCCCTCAGAAAGCACCATTGGCATTGTTTATTCCGTCGCGGGCGCTTTAGCTATTTTATGCATTTCCAAAAGCGCGATGGGCGAAACGCATATGCTGAAACTTTTGCAGGGTGATGTTCTCACCGTCGCGCCGCAGGAATCGCTGCAAATGCTTGGCATTTTCGCTGTTGTTGCCCTTATTCATGCGCTATTCGGCAAAGAGTTTCTGCTGATTTCTTTTGACCGTGATGCAGCTTCAACAATGGGCTACAAAGCGGTGCAATGGGACTTCTTGTTGTATCTCACCATTGGAATTGTAATTTCGTTTTCGATTCGCGCCACGGGTGTTTTGATGGCGACGACGATGTTGATTATCCCCGCCGTCACAGCGCTGCTTTTGGCGCAGAGAATGCGTCAGGTTTGGCCGCTAACATTAGTTATGGGAGTTGTCCCTGTTATTCTGGGTTTGCATCTATCATTTCTGCTCGATTTGCCGGCTTCGGCGATTATTGTGGCGCTTTCGTTTGCGATACTTCTACCTGTTCTGGCATTTTCAGCGCGTCGCCATTGAGCTTTTCGATGACTGTTCGCACCGGCCCAAAAGTTTGGCGATGAATGGCGCAGACGCCGTGTTCCTGCAACGCTTTTAAGTGCTTTGGCGCAGGATAACCTTTGTGCCGGGCAAAACCGTAATCGGGAAATTCTTTATCATATTCAAGCATCAAGCGGTCGCGCGTTACTTTGGCAATCACCGAAGCGGCGGCGATGGAAAGGCTACGTGCATCGCCTTTGACCAAGGCTTCATAAGGCCAGGGGCCGCTATCGTAAGGCAAGCCATCAATTAAAACGTAATCGGGCACGTTTTTTAGGGCAGCAACAGCATTTTTCATGGCGAGCCAGGAGGCCTGGCGGATGTTGATTTCATCAATCGTTGCAGCATCTACAATTCCCACACCCCATTCAATGTGGGGCGTTAGCTCTTCGTATAAAATCTCGCGGGTGGCTTCATCAAGTTTTTTAGAATCGTTGAGCCGCGAAAAATGCGGAGACGAAAAATCGAAAGGCACAATGGCTGCTCCCGCCACTACCGGCCCTGCAAGAGGGCCGCGCCCGGCTTCATCAACACCGGCAATGCGTGTGTAGCCTAAAGCCACCAGTTCACGTTCGCGCTCAAAAGTGGGCGCGGGTGGTAACACGAATTGGCTTTTGGTGCGAGGCATAATGGAAAAAGCGCCGCGCGACTTACAAATCGCGCGGCGCTTCTGAATTTGATTCGACTAACCCGGCACCATCGCTGGAGCTTTCTGCATTCGTTCTGGGTGTTGAATTTCTTTGCTTTTCTTGTCCACAAGGCCAATGCGCGTTGGCGGCCAAAACACGAAGATTGCTTTGCCGACCACATTTTCGCGTGGCACAAAGCCCCAGGCGTGGCTGTCGTTGGAATTGTGACGGTTATCGCCTAACATTAGCAATTTTCCAGGTGGCACAGCTTCAGCTTCGGCGTTTTCAATTAAAGTCTGGTCGGCCTCCACTCGCGGCGAAGGGCCGGCTTCTTCCCATCTGCCGGGCGAATCTGCCGCTACCATGTATTCGCGTGAGTAGATTTTACCGCCCACAATTTTCATGTCGTAGCCATAAGTGCCTGAGTTCGGCGGCTGGCTGAGCTTGGGATACAGTTCATTCACCTGCTTGCCATCGCGGTAAAGTTGGGCTTTTTTGATCTCGATAACATGCCCCGGCACGCCGACACAACGCTTAATGAAATCCTGGCCGCCCGACCCCGATGAATCAGGCGCTTTAAAGACCACTACATCCTGAAACTTTGGCTCATCCATGCGGTAGATCAATTTGGATACAAGCAAACGGTCTTTGATGCGCAGGGTGTCTTCCATCGAGCCGGAGGGGATATAAAAGGCTTGCAGCAAAAACGGTTGGATGATGAAAAGCACCAAACCCAGCGCAATCGCGGCGGAATCGAGCGTTTCGATAATTGAACGCGCCGTTTCACTGCGTTGCCCGTCGGCTTCAACCGGACTGAACAATTGCACAAAAGCCCGCGCGCCTAAAAGGGCGCCGACAATAGCGACTTTGACGTAAGGCGAATCGAAATGCAGTTCCATAGGGATATAACAAGAAGTAATCTTAAAAAACCGGGGCCATCGTTGCGTTTTGCCTCGGCTTTGGCGAAACAGGCTGCTGAATGATTTTACTCTTTTTTTCTACCAGGCCCATGCTCTTAGGCGGCCAAAACACGAAGATTGCTTTGCCAACCACACTTTCGCGCGGCACAAAACCCCAGGCGTGGCTGTCATGGGAATTGTGACGGTTATCACCCAACATTAGCAATTGACCGGGAGGCACTTTTCCCGCCACAGCATTGGTAATGTAATTTTGATTAGCCGCTACCACCGGGGGAGCCGCACCGGCAGCTACCCACGAATCGGGCGTGTTGAAATTGATGCGGTATTCACGCGAATAGATTTTGCCGTCTACGATTTTCATGTCGTAACTGAAAAATCCTGATTGTGGTGGTTGAAGCAAATTTGCATATGGCTCGAACACCGGCTTGCCGTCACGAAACAATTGCCCTTTTTTGATTTCGATAATATGCCCCGGCGTGCCAATACAACGTTTAATAAAATCTATGCCGCCTGAACCTGAGGCATCCGGTGCTTTGAATACTACTACATCTTTGAATGCCGGCTCTTTGAGATGGTAAATCAATTTGGATACTAAAGGCCGGTCGCCTATGAGCAAAGTGTTCTTCATCGAGCCGGAGGGAATCTTAAACGCTTGCAACAAAAACGGTTGGATAATGAAAAGCACCAAACCCAGCGCAATCGCAGCCGAATCGAGCGTTTCAATGATCGAACGCGCTGTTTCGCTGCGTTGTCCGTTAGTCTTGACAGGACTAAAGCGTTGCACAAAAGCCCGCGCGCCAAGTAACGTGCCAACGATGGCAATCTTTACCAAAGGTGAGTCAAAAGACAATTCCATTGAGGTTTTGGCGGGTTTAGACCCCAAGCAAAAGCGCGCGTTGCATGAAATTCATGCAACGCGCGCTTGAGTCTGTGAAGTCCAACTTACGCCTTTTCTTTGATACGAATGGCTTTGGAGCCGATGCGGCTACGCAAGTAATACAGTTTCGCGCGGCGCACTTTGCCCCGGCGACGCACTTCGATTTTGTCGAGGCGCGGCGAGTTCAGCAAAAAGGTGCGCTCAATGCCAACGCCCTGCGAAACGCGGCGCACGGTAAAGGTTTCGCCCACGCCTGAACCGCTACGCGCGATGCAAGTGCCTTCAAAGGCCTGAATGCGCTCTTTGTTGCCTTCAATAACGCGCACGCCCACGCGCAAAGTGTCACCAGGCCCAAAGCCCGGCAAACCTTCTTTCATATGCCGCTCTTCCACGGCGCGGATTAAATCCTGATTCATCGTCTTACTCCTTTGAATTAAGGCCGCTCGCGCCGTTAGATTTTTGCTTTTGCGCGAATTCGTCCCAGATTTTTTCTTCTTCTTTTGTCCAAACGCGGCTTTCCCGCAAGCCTTCGGCTAAGTCGGGTCGCCTTTGCAAAGTTCGCCTCAACGCCTCGCGACGCTTCCAATTAGCGGTTTCGCCATGATGCCCGCTGAGAAGCACTTCCGGCACATTTTGTCCTCGCCAGACTGCGGGGCGCGTGTAACACGGCGCTTCCAGCAATCCTTCGCTAAACGATTCTTCTAAAGGTGAAGCTTCGTTGCCTAAAACGCCGGGCACTAACCTCGCTACAGCTTCGATAATTACTAACGCTGCCGCTTCGCCGCCGGTTAAGACGTAATCACCGATGGAGATTTCGTCCGTCACCAGCAAATCTACAGCACGCTCGTCAATGCCTTCGTAATGACCACAGAGCAAAGCCAGATGCGACTTCTGGCTCAATTCGCGGGCAATTGCCTGCGAAAATGGCCGGCCTTGTGGCGTCATTAAGATGACAGGGCAGGGCGGTTGGAAGGATGAAGGATGAGGGATGAAGGATGAAAAAGAAGATTCATCCTTCATCACCTGCCCGGAGGGCACCCGGCCTTCATCATTTTCGTGTGGCCCGGCGTTAAAATTTAACACACTTTCTATAGCCGCCGCCACCGGTTCGGCTTTCATCACCATTCCTGCGCCACCGCCAAAGGGATAATCGTCGCAGACGCGATGCTTGCCTTCGGCCCAATTGCGAATGTCATGCACGCCAATTTGAAGCGTGCCGCTGGCCTGGCCGCGCTTTAAAATGCTGCTGGTCAGCGGCCCGGCGAAAAATTCGGGAAAGAGTGTGAAAACGTCGAATTTCATTTCAGTAGGCAGGAGGCGGACGGCGGGAAGCAGGAAAACTTCATAATTCATAAACAGCGCATAATTTTACTGTTCTCTTCCTACCGTCCGCCTCCTGCCTACTGGCTCCTCAGTTTTGCCATCGCCGTGACAATTGTATAAGCGCCCATAATCATGGCGAATATGCCAAAACCCAGTTGCAAAGTTGGGCCTTTCAATTGATTAGCGTATTTGCCGCCTGCCCACGCGCCCACAGCCAGCAATGAGCCGATAATAATGGCCGCTTTCCAATCGACATTGCCTTTTTTGGCATATTCATAAACCGCGCCTGCGCCAAGCGGCGGCAGCAGAATCGCCAGACTGGTGCCGGTTGCTTTATGCTGCGAAAAACCCATCAAATAAACCAGCGACGGCACGATAATCAAGCCACCACCGATGCCAAAAAAGCCTGCCGCAATGCCCGCAATAATGCCGGTGAATATCAATTTAAGCGCTGCCATCAGGCTAATCTCCCTTTTGTGAAAGTGACGATGGCCGGTGAGCGAAGCCACCAAACCATAACGGCTGCAATGAGAATGGTGGCCAGACTCCACATTTGTTGTATCAGCGTTAAAGTGAGTAAAGAATAAGTTGGAATTAAGGCTATTGCGTTGAGAACGATGAGTGTAATGCGCGCCCAGTTCTTACCTATCCACAAA
>DASWNL010000147.1:0-40838 GCA_036399215.1 Abditibacteriaceae bacterium | reverse complement strand
TCGTCGGCGCCGAGCAGCGCGCCGATTGCGACGTCGCGCCCGGTGCGCAGGCCGCCGTCGACTTGCACCGCGATGCGGCTGCGCAGCCCGTTGAGCAGCAGCGTCTGCTGGGTCTCGGCCAGGCCGATCTCCCAGGGCGAGCCGGCATGGGTCAGGCTGGTCAGTGGCGAAGCGCCGGTGCCGCCTTCGTAGCCGGAAATGAGAACCACATCAGCCTTGGCTTTGGCCACACCAGCGGCGATAGTGCCAACGCCAACTTCCGAAACCAATTTCACGCTGACCCGCGCTTTGACGTTGGAATTCTTCAGGTCGTGAATCAGTTCCGCCAGGTCTTCAATCGAATAAATATCGTGATGCGGCGGCGGCGAAATCAATCCTACGCCGGGTGTCGCGCCGCGCACTTTGGCAATCCAAGGATAAACCTTGCTGCCCGGCAACTGTCCGCCCTCACCGGGCTTCGCGCCTTGCGCCATTTTGATTTGCAACTCTTTGGCGTTAACCAGGTAATTGCTGGTCACACCAAAGCGGCCCGACGCCACTTGCTTAATCGCCGAGTTGCGCGAATCGCCGTTGGCTTGAGGAACATAACGCTCCGGGTCTTCGCCGCCTTCGCCAGTGTTGCTTTTGCCGCCCAAACGGTTCATGGCAATAGCAAGCGCTTCGTGCGCTTCGCCGGAAATGGAGCCGTAGCTCATGGCGCCGGTTTTGAAACGCTTGACGATCTCTTCAACCGATTCTACTTCTTCAATGGGAATCGGCTCATCGGCAAATTTGAATTCCAACAGGCCGCGCAGGTTGTTGGCCTGCGTCGCTTCCTCGTTCAAAAGGCGCGTGTAATCTTTGAACGCTTCATACTTGCCCGTGCGGCAGGCCTGCTGCAACTTATGCACAGTTTGCGGATTAAAAGTGTGAAACTCTCCGGTGCGACGCCATTGATATTGGCCTCCAACATCCAGAGTCTGATCCACTTCAATATCGCGCAATGGATAAGCGCGTTCGTGGCGCAGGCGAATCTCTTCGGCGATCTCTTTGAGGCCGATGCCTTCAACACGCGAGGCCGTCCAGGTAAAGTATTTGTCAATCAGCTTATTCGACAGGCCGACCGCTTCAAAAATCTGCGCGCCGCAGTAGCTTTGAATGGTCGAGATGCCCATCTTGGCCATCGTTTTCACAACGCCCTTAACGGCGGCTTTTTTGAATTTCTCGACGGCGTATTCGTGCTTGATGCCTTTAAGCATTTCGCTGTGAATCATGTCATCAAGCGTTTCAAAAGCCAGATACGGGTTAATGGCCGAAACGCCATAGCCAATCAAGGTGGCGAACTGATGAATATCGCGCGGCTCGCCGCTTTCCAAAACCAGACCGATTTTGGTGCGTGTGCCCTGACGAATCAAATGGTGATGCAAGCCTGCCGAGGCCAAAAGCGAAGGAATTGGTGCGTTCTTTTCATCCACGCCTCTGTCCGACAGAATCAAAATTGTGGCGCCGCTTTCGATGGCCTTGTCTGCCCCTGCAAACAAATCATCGAGCGCTTTTTCCAATCCCGCTTCGCCGCTTTGCGGGTCAAAGAGAATCGGCAGTGTTACGCTTTTGAAACCCGGCGCTTCATAAACGCGCAGTTTGGCCAACTCTTCGTTCGATAAAAACGGATTCTCTACTTCAATCTGGCGGCAGCTTTCCGGCGTGGGCTTTAAGAGGTTGCCTTCAGCGCCCAAACGCAAGTTGGTGCCAGTGATAATCTCTTCGCGAATGGCATCAATCGGCGGGTTCGTCACCTGAGCGAACAACTGCTTGAAATACGACGAGAGCAGTTGTGGCTTGCGCGAAAGAATGGCAAGCGGCGCGTCGTTGCCCATCGAACCAACCGGCTCAATGCCATTGGCCGCCATCGGGCCAATCATCATCTGCAACTCTTCAAAGGTGTAACCAAAGGCCAGTTGGCGCTGCAAAACCGTGTGATGATCGGGTTCAGGCACATCAGCAACGGGCGGCAACTCTTCGAGTTTTATGAGATTAGCGTCCAACCACTCTTTATACGGAAACTCGGACGCGAATTTCTGCTTGATCTCTTCATCTTCGATGATGCGGCCCTCTTCGGTATCCACCAAAAACAGGCGCCCCGGCTGCAAGCGGCCTTTCTGTTTAATCTTGGCCGGGTCAATTTCTAAAACGCCGGCTTCCGAAGCCAGAATCACCAGATCATCATCGGTTACGTAATAGCGCGATGGGCGCAAACCATTACGGTCGAGAACGGCGCCAAGCGATATGCCATCGGTAAAGCCAATCGAAGCCGGGCCGTCCCACGGCTCCATTAACGAAGCGTGGTAATTATAAAAGGCGCGCTTGTCTTCGCTCATGCTCTCGTGTTTGGCCCACGGCTCAGGAATCATCATCATGACCGCCTGCGCTAAGGGGCGCCCGCCAAGATAGAGAAATTCGAGCACGTTATCAAACTGGCCCGAATCGCTGGAATCGGTATCAATAATGGGGAACAGCTTGTTCAAATCCTCGCCGAAGACTTCGGACGCGACCTGCTTTTGCCGCGCGAACATCCAGTTGGCATTGCCGCGCAGGGTATTGATTTCGCCGTTGTGAATGATGTAGCGATAAGGATGCGAGCGATCCCAGTTGGGAAAAGTATTGGTGGAAAAGCGCGAGTGAACTAAAGCCAAAGCCGAAGTCATGCGCTCATCGCTGAGGTCAGGAAAATACGAATCCACCTGGTCAGGCGTCAACATGCCCTTGTAAACAACCGTTTTCGAGGACAGGCTGGGCACGTAAAAGAACTCGCCACCGGGCATCTCTGAGTAGTGGATTTCGTGCTCGGCGCGTTTGCGAATCACATATAACTTACGCTCGAAAGCCAGCGCATCGCTTTCCTGTTTTTGAGCAGTATCCGCGCTGCGTCCAATGAAGACCTGACGCATGGCCGGTTCGACCGAAATGGCGGTTTCGCCCAAATCGGCGTTGTTGGTCGGCACATCGCGCCAGCCCAAAACAGTTTGGCCCTCGGCTTCAATAATTTCGGCCAGCTTCTTTTCCTGCGCTTCGCGTTGCGTCTGGTCGGCAGGCAAATATAGAAAGCCTACGCCGTAAGCGCCGACTTCGGGCAGAGAGAAGCCTTCAACGGCAGACGCGAAAAAATCGTGCGGCATCTGAATTAGAATGCCGGCGCCGTCGCCAGTGCAGGTTTCCGCGCCGCGTGCGCCGCGATGGTCGAGATTGACCAGAATTTCCAGACCCTGGCGCACAATTGAGTGCGACTTTTGGCCTTTGATATGAACAACCGCGCCGATACCACAGGCATCATGCTCGTGGCGCGGGTCGTAAAGCCCCTGTTTGGCAGGCGTTCGCCTTACCGGGCTACCGGGTTTTGTTTGGGGAAACGTCATCGTCTCGCCTTTCAACGAATCTTTCATTATCGAATTAAAACGGCGCTAAATAATTGGCACACTTCGGCAAACTTAGGACAAAGCGGCCCTCGCCGGGCTGATGTTTTGCCGGCGAAGGCCTCGACAAAGGCCTCAAAAGCTTGCGCTTAAAGCCTTAGTTAAAAGCTGCGCTTGATTTAAAATCGTGCTGTGTCAAAGACTGCCTGGGAGACTGCTTTGAAGAGTGCCGCTCGCCATCGCCTTGTTAGCGCTCGCTATTACCTGCTATTAAGTGACTACTACAGTGCCATCGCAATCGGGGTCGTCAAATTGCATCTAAATTAGTAACCCTGAAAGCTATCTCACTGAGCGGCGCATTATAGCACAGTAAATTTTACCAACGCAAGCGCCTTGCTGACACTGTAATCGGGGTGTCAAGGGGCGCGAAAACCATATTATAGTCATAACTGCCGTCGCAAGCCTCCCAACAAGTCTCAACAGCAGGAACCGGACGGTAAGTAAGTTATCCCTTGTGCGCCGCTGTTTGTGTGCTTGTTTACGTGATTGTTTGTGCGCAATTAACAAAGCACTCCACAGAACAAAGCAAGGGGTATGGTAAACCTTCTTTATCTTCAAATCGAAACTTATGGATACGATAGATAAAGCAGGGCAACATCCTGCGTCCTCATCTATTGAAAACCTGGCAGGGCGGCAGATCGCTGAATCGCTGCCGCAACTGGTGTGGTCATGCACTCCTACCGGCGAATGCGACTATCTGAGCCGCCAATGGGTGGAATATACGGGAATACCCGAAAGTGAGCAATGGGGATTTGACTGGTTAGAGCAAGTGCATCCCCATGACCGCCAGAACGCAGCCCAGGCCTGGAAAGCCGCTTTTGCCAACAACAAAAGTTACGACATCGAATTTCGCCTGCGCCGCTTCGATGGGGTTTATCGCTGGTTCAAAACGCGCGGCGTGCCGCTACGCGACGCGCAAAACCAAATTGTGCGCTGGTTTGGCACCAGCACAGATATTGAAGACCTGAAATTGGCCGAAAGAGCCGCGCGCGAAAGCGAGCGCTTGTTTCATGGCGTTTTCAGCCAGCAATTTCAGTTTTTGGCTGTCCTTTCTCCTCAAGGCTATGTTCTCGAAATCAACGATTCACCTTTGCAGGCCGTCGGCATCACGCGCGACCAGGTGATTGGGCATTTGTTCTGGGACACGCCCTGGTGGCGTGATTTACCGGCCATACGTGAAGAATGGCCAAGCCGCCTGCAAAACGCCGCGCAACACGATGGCCCGGTGCTTACCGAGGATGAGTTTCAAGATGCAGCAGGCCAGATTCATACTGCTGATGCTTCGGTCACTGCGGTGCGCGATACGCAGGGCGAAGTCGAATTTTTCATCATTCAGGCGCGTGATACGACGGCCCAGAAACGCGCTGCTGTGGCGTTGCGCGAAAGCGAAGAGCGTTTTCGCGCCACTTTTGAGCAAGCCGCCGTCGGCATCGCTCATGTCAGCCTGGAAGGTCACTTTTTACGAGTCAACCAAAAGCTGTGCGACATTTTGGGTTACGAATCTGACGAATTGATGAATCTAAATTTTGATCAGATCACCCATCCTGATGATTTGCATCTGCACCCACCCGCCATGAAGAAGCTGCTGGCCGGTGAAATTCAAGACCTTCTCCTTGAAAAACGGTATCTTCATAAAAACGGCACGGCGATATGGACAACGGTGACGGTTGCTCTACGCCGTAATGAAGACGGCAGCCCGCGCTACTTCATTTCGGTGATTGAAGATATTTCCACGCGCAAGCGGGCCGAAGAAGCCCTGCGTCTTTTAGCTCACGCCGGTGAGACCTTAGGCGCCACCTTAGACGCCGAAACCACTTTGAGAGAACTGGTGGATTTGATGCTGCCCGATTGGGCTGACTGGGCCGACGTGCAATATATAGAGGAATCCGAAGACCTGGCCCAGAGCGAAATTCGCAGCGTTGCCATGCGTCACGTCAATGCGCAAAAAGAAGCCATTGCCCTGGAAGTAAGGCGGCAGTTTGTAAGCTCGCCGGTAGCCAGGGCGCCTTTTTTGGAAATGCTGCGGCAAGGCGAACCTTTGCTACTTGACCAAAACGGAGTCGAAGCCCTCACTGCTGGCGCCGGTGGCGAATTACATCAATTGCTGCAACAAATGGAAGTGCGGTCTGCTGTCATAACACCGCTACTTTCACACACCACTAAAGAGCAGAAGGGCCGCCCGCGATTGTTGGGTTATTTTTCGTGCCTGCTCACCCAATCGGAGCGGCGTTATGACGAACAGGATGTAGCGCTTTTCACCGAAATCGCGCGGCGCGCCGGCTCGGCCATTGACCGGGCCAATCTTTACGCTGAAGCGCAACGTGCCCGTGATGCTGCTGAAAAAGCCAATCGCGCCAAGGATGAGTTTCTTTCTGTGGTTTCGCATGAACTTCGCACACCCCTGACACCCATTATGGGCTGGGTCAGTCTGCTGCGCGGCCCTATGGAAGACACCGTTAAAAACGAGGCACTGGACATAATTGAACGTAACTTAGCCGCTCAGGTGCAGATTATCAGCGATATTCTCGACACCACGCGTATTACTTCCGACAAGCTTCATCTCGAACTTTGTGTCTTACCCGTCGCACCATTAGTGCATGAAGCATTAGAACCGATTTACGACCAGGCCAAAGCCAAAAACGTCGCGGTTTTTATTGATCTGCCAGCCAATCCCGGCACTGTTCAAGGCGATAGCCTACGCTTGCGTCAGGTTTTATGGAATCTGCTGACGAACGCCATCAAATTCACGCCGCCGGGAGGCCGTATCGAAGTAAAGGCACGGCGCGACCAAACGCATGTGGAAATCAGCGTTAAAGATAGCGGAATCGGCATCGAAGCCGAATTTCTGCCTTATGTTTTCGAGCGTTTTCGCCAGGCCGATTCGTCGCACACCCGCGAGCACGGCGGCCTGGGGCTGGGATTAAACATTGTTCATCATCTGACAGCCCTGCATGGTGGAACCGTGCGTGCCGAAAGCGCGGGGGTAAATCAGGGCGCTACTTTTATTGTGCGTTTGCCGCTTTGTGATGCCTCACCTGACGATACCTCACTTGCGCCAGACGTTGCGATGAGTGGCACGCCGGGCAAGGCAATGAACCAAACAATTGACGATACAACTTTAGAATCTTCCTTGCTTTCTTTAGAAGGTCAGCGAATTTTAGTAGTAGATGACGAAATTGACACCGGAGACTTAGTCACTATTATCTTGCGCCAACAAGGCGCAGAGGCGCGCTTTGCACCTTCGGCAAGTGAGGCGCGCACATTATTAGAGACTTGGAAGCCCAACCTGCTAATTAGTGATTTGGCTATGCCGGGCGAAGATGGTTTTGCACTATTGTCCTGGTTGCGCAGCCAAAGCGATAAAGCTTTAGCCCAACTTCCAGCAATTGCCTTATCAGCTTGCGCGACCGAAGCCGACCGTGACCGCACTTTATCAACCGGCTTTAGCAGGCACCTCGCCAAACCTGTTTTGCCCGACGATTTGGTGCGAGTTGTTGTTGAAACGCTGAAAAAATAAGGGCGAGTCGCAGATTTGCGATACCGCCCTTATGCAATCACATGCGCCCACAACAGGGGTTTATTTTTTCGGTTCGGGATACGGCGGATTAGTCATCGCCTGAGGCGCGGCAGTTTTCAGGTTCGGTGTCACATCGGCTTTCACATCACCTGTGGCCCATTTGATGCCGCCGACTAAAATATCCTGAAACAGAGGATTCGTCCACACATCTTCGCGATGGCCCAGAGCTGTATACCAAACTCGTCCCATGCCTTCTTGTCGCGCCCAGGTTGAAGGAAATGGCGGGCGCTGATATTCGATGCCTTTCATAGCCGGTGCATCAATGACGGTAATGACGTGAATATCTGGTGTGAAATCTTTAATGGAATACCATTCTTCTTTCCAGGTGAATTCAGCACCGAGTTTTTCAAAGCCCGGAAATTGAGGGTCAACAACGGTGTTCTTGGCCTCTTGTTGCGCGCCGTGTTTGATGAATTCGCCACCGATAAATTTCACATAGTCATCGGCCTTGTCACCATGATTCACATAACGTTCGGGGCCTTTTTTCGATTCGTTGTCGGTATGAAAAGTATCGGTTGCCGAATGCGCGCCTAAAAAGCCCTTACCGCTTCGCACATAATCGAATAATGCCTGCTTGCCTTCGGGCGTCATGGGCGGATTGCCGTCAGTGCCTTTGGAAGTCAAATCGCCCGTGGTGTAAAAAAACACCGCATCGAACTGATTCAAGTAATCTTTGCCGAAAAGGGAGCCGTCTTTGGAAAACGTCCATTCCCAGTTGTGCTTTTGGCCCAGTTCACTGAGCACTTTTTCGGCGTGCGAAGGCTGGCCCTTTTTCCACGAAATCACCGAATGCTCGAAGCCGCTCGATTTGGTAAAAAACAGAATCTTGCGCTTGGGCGCATCAGCCGCAAACGTAGAAGTCGCCGTTGAGACAACTGCGATAAAAAGGGCAAGTTTTTGAAAAGTTCGCATGAAACTCCTTAAAAGCATGATTTAGAATCCTCAAAATGCCTCTTGTTGCATTGTTGCAGAGACCAGCAAACAAAAGCGCGTAACAGTTTGCAAACTGTTACGCGCTTTTGTTTGTAACTTGCTCCTTACGGCGTAAACGTCACTTCCAAACGCGGCTGGCTGGTGCCGCTGATGAAGAAGTCGGCGATGTCGTTGTTGCCGTCGTTGTTTTCGGCAGTTTCAAAACGCAGGCGGAAGTTTGCCACGCCCGCATTGGTGCGCACGAACTCTTTAAAGATTCCCGTCACGTCCGCCGCAAAGCCACCGGTTGTGTTGGTGGGAATGATGCGGCTGGTGCGCGTGATGTCTGATACCGGTAATTGCGCGGTGCCGATTTGCTGAAATTCGGTTTGCGCGATACGCTCGGCAAACAAGCGTCCCAATTGAGTGAATGGCTGACCGATACTGCCATTAGTAATGCTACGATTTTCGGTCAGCACCAGGCGCACATTAGTAATCTTCGCCGGGTCGGTGGGTAAGCCCTGACCGCTAAACGGAAAGCCGATAAAACCCTGCACCGTTTTGTGGCCGCCTTCATCGTGGTCACCGGCCTCCAGTAAGTCGGGAAAAACTGATGACGAGTTATTGCCGTTCAAGCGCACCGTCACAATGCGCGCGCCCGGCGCCGTCAGGTTGCGCGTTTGTGGGCCGCCTGAACAAGCGCCGCAAGCGCCATCCGCGAAGCTGTTATCGGTGATGCTGGCACGCGTAGTTCCCACTGGCGCTTGCAAAAGGGCACTGGCTTGGCGCGTATTGGTGTTAATGGTTGCCAACACGCGACGGTCTGCCGTGTTATGTGTGAAGGTCGAGCCGCTCACACCAGTTGTTACCGTTCCTGTGCCGGTAAAGCTGGTGCCCCCGGCACAGAAGGTGTATTGGCCGTTTTGCAAGTTCAGCGTGAAGCTATTGCTGCCCTGCTCAATACAAATTTGCGTGTTACCACTCGAACAAGCGCCGCATGTGCCATCGGCATAGTTACTATCGGTGATATTAGCGCGTGTAGTGCCGACCGGAGCCTGCAAAGTGGCGCTGGCCTGGCGCGTATTGGTGTTAATGGTTGCCAACACGCGGCGGTCTGCCGTGTTATGCGTGAAGGTCGAGCCGCTCACGCCGGTTGTTACCGTTCCGGTGCCGGTAAAGCTGGTGCCTCCAACACAGAAAGTGTATTGGCCGTTTTGCAAATTCAAAGTCAGGCTATTGCTGCCCTGCTCAATGCAAATTGTCGTGGGTGTGGGAGGTGGGTTAGAAATGCTGGTCGTTGTTGTAAACGTGCCTTGCTTTACTTTATTGAAAAACACATCGCCCGTTATAGTGGCTGAAGTGGGCGCGTTCGCTGGAGTCAGGGTGATCGTGCCCTGAAAAGTGACCAGGCCCTGGGGAGCCGTAGCCGTCAGGCTGTATTGTCCATTGGGCAGAGGGGTAATTACACCATTCCCGGAAAATGAGCCGGCGGCGGGACTGGTGGTATTTCCCGTGAGTGTTGCGCGGCTGCCATCTGCGCTGACGGCTATGACATAGTTGCCGCTGATGGAACCAGCGGTGAAGTTCGTGCTCCCGGACGCGGGAAACCGTTTATTGGCCAGTGGGCTTTGTCGCAGGCTCGCCGGGTTGAGGAGAAAGCCGATGGGATCGCGACTGAGGCCATTGAGCACAAGGTTAAGATTGTTGACAGGAGTCCCCGATGTTCCGGTGGACGGGTGCGCGGGGAGCGTCCCTGTGACTTGCGCAGCGATATCCCCGAAGACCGAACGCGGGTGTGTCGGAATGCTCTCCTTTTGCCCCGCATTCTTCGCCCCACTTTGCCCAGCCGCGAGGGGCTGACTGTCTCTCGTGAAATTTGCACTGAGCCGAGCGGTATTGTCTGCCTGGAGGGTTACGGTGACCGGCCCGCTCACTTCACCAAACTGCGGGTCGAATATGGTCATGATGCCGCCGTTGCCACTACTGTTGAAATCGATGCGAATATTACCACCCGGATTCGCACCGGCAGGGCCGTAACGGGCTAACAATACCAAATTAGCGTATTGCCGCAACGAATTGAACGGAGAAACGGTGTTTGAGCCTGAACAACCTGAGAAAACCAGAGCGCCTAAGCACAGAGCACCTAAGCACAAGCCGCACACAAGTAGAGGTAACCGCCTCAATGCGCTTTTCATGTAGAGCCTTCCGTAATTGTGGTTTTTTCCACCTGTGTCCCAGTTCAGCCTAGTTTAAACCGGCGATGGATTTTTGGAACAACAGGGAAATTGGTCGGAGTATATCCTAACAGGCAAATACGATGACATACCTGATACACGCTGAGCCTGTAAAAAACGCGATAGTTTAGCGGAGGTGGGGTGTGGGTGATGGCTGTTGGAAGTAACCTTAAAGGCTATTTCAAAAGTGGGCAGTTGGTATGTTGAGGCGGCCTATTGGCCAGGTGATGGATTCCCGCCTGCGCGGGAATGACACAAACGATGATGAGGAGTCCGTCATTCCCGCGCAGGGCGCCCGCTTGCGGGCAGGTGGAATCCATACGTGATACTTCTCTGACTCTTCCTGACTTTTGAAATAGCCTGTAGCGTTTTCACTTCTCTTTGGGGGTGAGCCGCACTCCGACAACTATCCTAAAGACCTCTTGCATAAGTATCAGCCATGGGATTTGAGTTGATGATTACAGATGGCAGCCAACAAATTAAAGCGCAAACAGAAACGCTCGCGCCGATTGCGGTAGCGCTCGCTCAAGATACGAAAGACTTTGAGGCGCGCCATCACATGCTCCACAGCCATGCGCTGGCCCGACAACTCTCGATTCTCAGCTTTGTGCTCAGTTTGCAACGGGCGATATTTGCTTTTCTTGTGCGGCGTTTGGCTGTTGGAGTGCCAGCGGTTCAAGCCGCGATAACCCGCATCCGCCAAACAGCGACTGGATGCACTGAGCCACAGTCGGCTTTTTTGGAACAAAGCAAAGTCATGCACTCGTCCCTCACAAAAAGCCGTCGCCAGAATGCGCCCACTGCTTTGCTCAATAACCACTTGCGCCTTCAAGGTGTGCCGTTTCTTCTTGCCGCTAAAGAAAGCTTTGCGTTTTTTTGGGCGCCTTTGCCCTGCGGTTGCTCAATTGTGCATTCGGTGGCATCAATGACAACGACTTGCCAGACCATCCCCGAAGGCCGCAATGCTTTTTTGCCTGGCAAGGTGAACTGGCCCGAAGTCATTAGAGCATCTTCCACACGGCGCACAGTGCGAGAAGCGGTCGCTTCACTCACGCCATATGTGTTAGCGATGTGGAAGAGCGTGCGGTATTCTCTCCAATACATCAAAGTCAACAAGAGTTGGTCGCACAAAGGTAACTTGGGCGGGCGGCCAAAGCGGCCCAACTGTTCCTGCAAGGCCCTTAGCATCGTCTCGAAGGTGTCGCGCCGCACCCCAGTCAGACGCAGGAACTCGGCGGGCTTGCGGTGCTGGATTTGTTTGTAATGCACACCTCATCGTCTATCACATCTACTTATGCAAGAGGTCTTTAGAATCAGTTTGAAAAGTCCCCTCTCCCCAGCGTAGCGCGGGTGCCCTCTGGGCAGGAGGGAGAGGGTTGAGGGGTTCGGCGCGGTTTGCGGCTTCTCACAGAGACCTCTATGCGGCCTCCACCCCTCACCCGGCCTCTCCCCGGAAGGGAGAGGAGTTTACGCTGCCCACTTTTCAAACTGATTCTTAAAGCTTTTGGGTTCTTCCTCTGGAGTGGCCTTTGTGATGACAGGGAAGATTCGGGGCCAGCTATGATGGTGACCTGTTTTGGCTCTGCTCTATTGACTACAGCGAAGAGACCTTCCGGTTGTATACTGCCGTTGGACGTTTATTGATTGTTTTATGACCGCTTTTTTGATTCGCACCGCGATTAACGCCGTGGGCTTGTTTCTTATCACGCAATTCCTCAGCGGCGTGAAAACCGATAACTTCTCCAGCGTGCTGATCGCCGCTTTAGTGCTGGGTATAGCCAACGCGACGGTAAAACCCATCCTGCATGGCATCGCTAAAAGCGCGACCTGCGTTTTGTCCTGCCTGACTCTGGGGTTGTGGAGCCTGGCATTGTCGTGGCTAATTAACGCGGCGCTATTTTATGCGGCGGGGCAATACCTGCCTGGTTTCCGCGTTGAGAACTTTTCTACTGCTTTAATCGGCGCCTTGCTGCTTTCGATTTGTAATGCGCTCGCGACCGTGCTGACGCGCAAGGACGATAAAAAAGATGAGCGCTAAAATGGATTCCCAAGAGTTATCAGCTTCGCCCAACGGTTCATCGCCGGGCTTTCATGCTTCGCGCGAAGCGATGCAATTCATCATCATCACCGGTTTATCCGGTGCCGGAAAAGGCATAGCCACCAGTCATTTTGAAGACTTCGGCTTTTTCTGCGTGGACAATCTGCCGCCGGCTTTAATTCCAATGTTTGCAGAAATATGCAGCCGGGGCCATATCGGGCGTGTGGCTCTTGTCACCGACGTGCGCGGCGGCGAATTTTTTCACGACCTGAGCGATGCCCTCGAAAAACTGCATGGCGCCGGTTTTTCGTATCGCATTCTGTTTTTAGATGCCGATGATGATTTGTTGGTCAAGCGCTTCAAGGAAACGCGGCGGCGGCACCCGCTTTCCGAGCAGTATCCTGATTTGGCCGAAGCTATCGCTGCCGAGCGTGAAGCCTTGTTAGAGTTGCGTGGGCGTGCCGACATGATTGTTAACACCAGCCACGCGACGCCGCGCGAACTGCGCGAGCAGATTAAAAGCGTCTTCCTTGAAGAAGCCGACGCCGCGCAAATGCTGGTGCGCGTGGAAAGCTTTGGCTTCAAGCATGGAATGCCGCAAGATGCTGATTTAGTGTTCGACGTGCGCTTTCTGCCGAACCCGAATTATGACCGTGTTATCGGCCATCTCGATGGTCATGCGCAGGCAGTGATTGACTATGTAATGAAACCGGAAATCACCCAGGAGTTTTTAAAGCGTCTTGGCGATTTAGTAGATTTCATGGCGCCGCAGTATGAAAAAGAAGGCAAGTCTTACCTCACAATCGCCATTGGCTGCACCGGCGGGCGACATCGCAGTGTGGTTTTGACCAACTGGCTAACCCAACGCTTACTCGAAGCTGGTTTTCGTGCCATTCCCACGCACCGTGACTTAAAGCGTTCAACTGTTGAAGGCGAAGCCAAAAAGGCCGCCGACAAAACGGCAAAGAAACCCAAAAAAGGCCGCCGCCAGGTAGATTCCCTGTGAAGCCCCTCTCCCCTTTCAAAGCCGATCTCGATAAGAACCTCGACAGCGGCTTCGGTGCTTCCGACGGAAATACGCTGAAAAGTCAGGCACTGGCTAAAATCAACGCTAAGTCGCCCCGCGACTGGCGCGCTTTGCAATGGCTGACTATCGGCATTGGGATTAAACGTTGGGGTTTGATAGCGGCGCTTGGCCTGTTACTATTCGCCACCGGAATGCTTTTGGCCTTAGCTTATGTGGCCGTTGATTTAAGCGTCGGCATGGTGGAATGGATCGGCGGCATGACGCATCAACTGGTCGAAACCGAGCGTATCGGCTGGTTTATGATAGGCGCCGGCGTGATGCTATTTTTAGTAGGCATGCGCGGCACTTTGCAAGCCGTCGAATTGGCCTTAGCGCCCGGCAGCGGCGGCTTTTTGGAAGCGGCCATCCGCCGTCGTAAATTGGAACATGGCGAAGAGTTGGTGGCTTTAGGCGGCGGCACTGGCCTTTCGACCATGCTGCGTGGTCTCAAACATTACACCTCCAACATTACAGCCATTGTAACAATGGCCGACGACGGCGGCTCATCAGGCCGCTTACGCAAAGACGGTATGTTACCGCCCGGCGACCTGCGCAACTGCATGGCCGCTTTAGCCGATGCCGAACCGGAAATGCAGGAACTGTTCCAGCATCGCTTTACCGGCATGGGCGAACTGGAAGGGCATTCGCTGGGCAACCTCATTGTCGCGGCCATGTGCGAGCGCACGGGTAGCTTTGAAAGCGCCGTGCGCGAAACCTCTAAAGTGCTATCTTTGCGCGGCAGCGTTTTGCCTTCAACGGTTGAAAGTATTGAACTGGGCGCCCGTTTGGCCGATGGCAGCGAAGTGATGGGCCAGGTCAAGGTGCATGAATCCGAAGGCATTCAGGAAGTGTTTCTGAAACCGGATTCGCCTGCTGCTTTGCCCGGCGTGCTCACGGCTATCGCCGAAGCCGAAGTGATTATTATCGGCCCCGGCTCGCTTTACACTTCAATTTTGCCGAACCTTTTAGTCCCTGAAATTGGCGAAGCCCTTAAAGCCGCCAAAGCACCCAAAATTTACGTGTGCAACGTCATGACGCAAGCAGGCGAAACTTTGGGCTACAAAGCCAGCGACCACGTGCGCGCCATTTTGCGCCACATCGGCAAAGATGCCATTGACATCGCCTTAGTCAACTCGGCTAAAATTCCCGAAGAAGTTTTAGAACGCTATCGAAAAACCCGCGCCGATTATGTGGAAGCCGATTTAGCCGCCATCGAAATGCTCGGCGTGCGCCCCATTCAAGGTAATTTCGCAGATGTCACCGATGTCGTGCGCCATAACCCACAAAAACTCG
Source organism: Abditibacteriaceae bacterium (assembly GCA_036399215.1). Classification (GTDB taxonomy): domain Bacteria; phylum Armatimonadota; class Abditibacteriia; order Abditibacteriales; family Abditibacteriaceae; genus DASWNL01. The sequence continues at coordinate 26,269 of DASWNL010000147.1, read as the reverse complement.
CCCAGGCCATCTTCCGCATTGTGGCGAAGTTGTAATTTTTATTCACCGCAGAGACGCGGAGGCGCAGAGAAAGAAGGAATAGCCGCGAAAAGGCGCAAAAGACACAAAAATAACGAAAATCTTTTTGTGTCTTTTGCGCCTTTTCGCGGCCAACATTTGTTTTCTCCGTGCTCTGTGTCCTCTGTGGTGAAATTAACTCTGCTCGAACAAGAAAACGCCTTTTTTGTTGCCGATAACAACATCGCACTTCTTGTCGCCGTTAAAATCGCCCGTCCAGAACTGCGTGCCGATGCCGCTGTCGTTGTCTATCATGTGCGGCACTAAAGTCGGCACCTGGCCGGGGGCTTTCCTGATTTCAAACCAATATAAAACAGGGGGCGCCATCGGCTCAACATCGCCCTGTGGGCCGTGTGCCCACCAGCGCTTGCCAGTAATCAAATCTTTGGTGCCATCGCCATTTACATCTTCATAATTCAAAGCGTGCGTTTGCGTGAAGGCATCAAAAATGGTGTGGCGTGAAAAGCCCGCCGGGCGCTCCGGTTCGCGCTTGTGAAACCACATGCCACGCTTGTGCGCCGAACTGCTAATAACATCGGTATGCGCGTCGCCATTGCCTTCCAGAGCAATCATGTTCGCGCAATCTTCGCCGATGTTGGCTACATGAAATTTCCACGGCTCGGTGCGCGTTTTAGCATCTTCCGGCTGCTCCCACCAACCCTGGCGCACCAAAACATCAGCGCGGCCATCACCATTCATGTCACCCGCGCCTAAACCATGATCAAACTGATGCACGCCCCACACTTGTGCGCCGGCTTTCTGGCTTCCGCTAATCGGGTGCAGCGTCCACAAAGCAGTCGGGTCGGCACCGGGCGCGAACCAGGCCATTTGTCCTTCGGGACAACTGGCCATGATGATTTTCTTCTTGCCGTCGCCGAAAAGATCGGCATAAATCGGCGTTTCGTTGCAACTGCTCGTCCACGCCATATGCTGCTTCCAGTGGCCGGGCTTGTTCTGCGGATTCTCATACCAATACATGGCTTTGCCGGGAAAAGGCACTACCAGTAAGTCACTCCAACCATCGGCGTTGTAATCATCGGCGAAACTCATAAACGCTTCGCTGTATCCATTCGCCCCATCGCCAAAGTCGCCCGGCTTACGGATTTCATGGCGCGTCCAATTTGGCGCTTCATACCAAAAATCGCCCACCAAAATATCGTTTTTACCATCGTGATTCACATCCGCTACCGCTGCACCTTCCGCGCGAAATCTGGTATCCACAACCGTTTTTTTCCACTTCACATTAGTCGGCTCATGCGGCAAACCTGGTGGCACTACGGGCGCGTCCTGTGCCGACGAAACTGAAATCAAGCCAAACGCAATGAGAGACAAGCAGGTAAAAGAAACAGGGCTTTTCATGCCCTTTAGTTTACGCTATCAACCCCCTTCATTGAACGCCGATTTTTGACCGAAAATAGCGTCAAAAAACACATCCCGCCACCTTAAAAAATGACCTTCAAAATGTTATCATTTAACCCAGTGAAAGCATTTTAAAGGGAGTGAGCACAATGTTGTGGCGACATGGAGATGTGATGATTGCGCGGGTGGATGAGGTGCCCAGGGGCGCGCGACTTTTGCCGACGGTGACCCTGGCGCACGGCGAAGTGACGGGGCATAGCCATCGTGTGGAGCGGCCCGAAACGGCACAGGTCTTTCGCGCTGGTGAGTTTCTTTATCTGAGCGTGACCGAAGAAATGGCGGCCTTAGTTCATGAAGAGCACAAGCGCATAGAATTGCCGCGTGGCGCTTATAAAGTGTGGCAGCAACGCGAATATACGCCGCGTGCGATTGTGCGCGTTTCGGATTGAATTTTCAATAGAACGCGGAGCCTCTGGGCATCCTGCCCAGAGGGCGCCTGAAACGACGGATTTTCGCAGATTTCAAGAGTTGTTTTCCCATATTTTCCGTGTCCATCAAAGCCGTTTCCGCGTGGCCGAAGGCTCCGCGTTCTATTAAAAGAGGAGTCAAAATGAGCGAAACAATTCTTGATGCCAAACAAGCCGGATTGTTGATTGCCAAAGGCCAGGCGCCGGAGAATATGCAGGTGCGGGGCGCTTTGAAGATTGCCGGAAATCGCAAGTTGGAAACATTGCCTGCCGGTTTAACCGCCGACAGTTTGGATGCCAGCGGCTGCCTTGAACTGCGCGAGTTGCCCACCGATTTAAAGGTGCGACGCCTCAAGGTGAGCGGTTGTAAAAACCTGCGCGCTTTGCCCCAGGGCTTGCAGCTTTTTGAGTTGGAAGCGCGCGAAACGCCGCTACAAACCTTGCCCGCTGATTTGAAGGTGGAGTTTCGCCTTGATTTAAGCGAAAGCGCCATCGAAACGCTGCCGGTTGGCCTCAAAACCGGCTCATTGGTTTTGCGTGGCTGCACCGGGCTGCAAGCCTTGCCGGAAAAGCTGGATGTTTACTTTCTGGATATTGCCGGCTGTTCACGTTTGAAGAATTGGCCACAAGAAGCGAATGTTCGCATTGGTCGCTTAGTAATGGCCGGTTGCACGCGCTTGCACTCTTTGCCATCGTGGCTTAAAGAGCTATCGCAACTGGATGTGGCCGACTGCGAAAATTTGCGCGAATTACCTGATGATTTGCGCATTGCTTCATGGTTGGATTTAGGTGGTAGCGGGCTAACGCAGTTGCCGGAGAACCTGCGAAATACGCCCTTGCGCTGGCGCGGCGTGCCGGTTGATGGGCGCATTGCTTTTCGTCCCGAAACGATAACGGTTGAGGAGATTTTTGAAGAGCAAAACACGGAAAAGCGGCGCGTCTTGCTGGAGCGTATGGGCTATGAGAAATTCCTGAGCGAAGCCAGAGCCATGGAGTTGGACAAAGACCGCGATGCCGGCGGCGTGCGGCGATTACTGCGCGTGGAGTTTGCCGGAGATGAGCCTCTGGTGTGCTTGAATGTATTTTGCCCTTCGACGGGTCGCCAATACATGCTGCGCGTGCCGCCGCAGATGCGCCACTGCCACGCGGCGGCGGCCTGGATTGCAGGCTTTGACAATCCTGATGAGTATCAGCCGGTTCAGGAGACGTAACCCGGTTGTTATTTGGCTGGCGACGGTTGAAACTGTGACAAATTTTTGGGAGAGCAACGCATGATAGGTGAACACAAAACAGATTTTGCCGGTTTCCCGGTGCACGACTGGCAGCCGGGACAAAGCCTGCCGGACAAGGCTTTACCGCGCCTGATATTGGATTATGACAATGACGGCAAATGGAGCGACCTTTTAGCCGAGTTGCTGCAAGCGCCCGGCGCCGCTCAACTTGACGGCCTCGTAGTCGGTAACTGGCAGGGTTCACAGTTTGGAACTTCCGCCGAGCAAGTGGTTGAGGCTTTGGTAGTCGCCGGTGAAAAGCTGCCGGGGCTTAAAGTGCTTTTCATCGGCGACATCACCTACGAAGAGAACGAGCTGTCCTGGATTGAACAAACCGACATTTCGCCTTTGTTCGCGGCGTTTCCCAATTTGGAATGGTTGGGCGTGCGCGGCGGCAATGGTCTGGTATTAGGCGCGCCGCGTCACGAAAAGCTAAAAGGTCTGGTCATCGAAACCGGCGGTATGCCAGGCGCTGTATTTCAATCCGTCGTGCAGGCACAGTTGCCACAGTTGGAGCATCTGGAATTGTGGCTGGGCGAAGAAAACTACGGCGGCGAAGTAGCGGCCACCGATTTAAAGCCGCTTTTGAATGGTGATTTATTTCCGAATTTGAAATATCTCGGTCTGCGTAACAGCGAAATTCAAAATGAAATCGCGCAAGCGTTGCACGGGGCGCCGGTTCTGAAGAAGATTCGGGTTCTGGATTTATCGCTGGGCACTCTTACCGATAAAGGCGCGCAGGCCTTGTTAGATGATGCGGCGATTACCAAATTGGAAAAACTGGATTTGCATCATCATTTCTGCTCCGACGAAATGATGGAAAAGCTCAAAGCTCTGCCCTGTGAAGTAGATGTGAGCGAACAGGAAGCGGGCGACCAAGACGGAGCTGAAACCTATCGCTACGTGGCGCACGGCGAATGAGCGTGCATGAGATTTGTTGTTTTGGGTAACCCGGATAGCCCGCGCGTCGAAGGCTTCCAAAGTGCGTTGTTATCATGCGGCTTGCCGCCCGCAAAAATCATTACCTGGTCTGATTTCTTGGGCGGACGCGTTCAACTGTCTGACATAATTCAAGTCAATAACATTGTGCGCCTTGAATCGCCGGGACGCGATTGGCCGGTTGAAAAACTGCTCTTACAGCGCGGCGCGCAAGCAGCGGAATTTGAAAATCAATGGGCCTGGATTCCCAGCACCTCCGTTAAAGATTTAGCTTTTGAAAAAGGTCGTCTCTGGCCGTCGCGGCAGTGGTTTTTGGGATTAAAAGCGGCCTTAATGGAAGTTGAAACGCAGTTAAAAGATTCGGCGCCGCATTGCGTGACGCACAATGCGCAAGAGATTGAAATCATGTTTGATAAGCCGCATTGCCAGGCGCGTTTGCACGCGGCGAAGATTCCCACCCCGCGCACTCTGGACATTCCGCAAAACTTCGATGACCTGACGGCAAAGATGCAAGCGGCACATTGCCGTCGCGCTTTTATCAAGTTGGCGCACGGCTCCAGTGCAGCGGGCGTGGTGGCTTATCAAACTAATGGAATCAGTCATCGCGCCGTGACAACAAGCGAAGTGGTCAAAACCAAAAATCAAACCTGTCTTTACAACTCGCGCCGCGTTCGCACTTTGACCTCGTTGCAGGAAATCGCCGAGCTAATAGATACGCTTTGCCGCCATCGCGCGCACGCCGAAGAGTGGATTCCCAAAGACGGCTTTCAAGGCCGCAGTTGCGATTTGCGCGTGGTAGTCATTAAGGGCCGGGCGCGACATAAGGTGGTGCGCTTATCCAGGCATCCTTTGACGAATTTACATCTGCTGAATGATCGAGTTGAGGGCAAACTGCTACGCAACAATGTCTCGCCTGAAAGTTGGGAAGCGGCGATGCACTCTTGCGAGAAAGTTATGCACTGCTTTCCCAACTCACTATGCGGCGGCGTGGATTTGCTATTCACAGCGGGCTTTGCGCGCCATGCAATTATCGAAGTCAACGCCTGGGGCGATTTGTTGCCGGGCACGCTACATGAAAACCAAACCACCTACGAAGCGCAAATTGATGCCGCGATAAATAATCATGTTTCATCTTAACGCGCGCTCAATGCTGGGCACGCATGACGTGCTGTTTATGACATTGGACACGTTACGTTTCGATGTCGCCGAAAGCGCCTTGCGACAGGGCCGCACGCCCTATTTAAAATCGCTCTTGCCCGGCGGCGCCTGGCAGGCGCGCCATACGCCGGGCAGCTTTACTTATGCGGCGCACCATGCTTTTTTTGCCGGCTTTCTGCCGACGCCGATTGATAACCCGCATTCACCGCGCCTGTTTGCCACGCGCTTTGCCGGCAGCGTCAGCGCAACAGAAACAACCATGATTTTCGATGCGCCTGATATTGTCACCGGCTTTGCGCAAAGCGGTTATCACACGGCTTGCATCGGCGGCGTCGGCTTTTTTAACAAGCTCACACCGCTTTCCTGTGTTCTGCCCAATCTGTTCGATGAAAGCCGCTGGGGTGAAGAAAGCGGTGTGACAGGTGCGCATTCGGCGCAAGTGCAAGTCGAGTGGGCAATTGAAATTTTGCGTGCCCTGCCACGCCATAAACGCCTGTTCTTGTTCATCAACATCGCGGCGATTCATCAGCCCAACTTCCTGTGGACACCGGGCGCGCAAAATGACTCAATCCAAACCATGAGCGATGCTTTAGCCTATGTAGATTCGCAACTGCCGCCCCTTTTTGAGGCTTTGCGCGAGCGGGCAGGGGCATTATGTGTGCTTTGTTCCGATCACGGCACCGCCTTTGGCGAAGATGGCTATGAAGGGCATCGCTTAGCGCATCCTGTCGTGTGGACGGTGCCTTACGCCGAGTTCGTCTTGCCCGAAAGACATCGCTGAAAACTTTATGAGCAGTTCAATGAATTCCTTAAAACAGTGGCTTCAAAAAACGCCTTATGCGGCCTATTCGTATTCGTATCCGCATAAAACCGCCTATCGCAAATTATCACCGCCGTTTGCCTTGCAAGATGTGTGGCAAAGTGAAAATCGCGAGGCGCTGTTTTTGTATTTGCACGTGCCGTTTTGCGAGATGCGTTGTGGCTTCTGCAACTTGTTTACAACGGTGCGCCACGATGACGAAATGGAAAAGCCGTATCTGGCTGCCCTGGAAATTCAAGCGCGTCAGGTGCGCGAAGCGATTGCCCCGGCGCAGTTCGCGGGGTTGGCCATCGGTGGTGGCACGCCGACGTTTTTAAGCGCCGCCGGCTTGCATCGTCTGTTCGACATTGCCGAAGAGATCATGGGCGCGCGGCCCCTGGATATTCCGGTTTCCGTTGAAACTTCGCCCTTGACAGCTACACCGGAAAAGCTGCAAATATTAAAATCACGCGGCGCCAATCGCATCAGCATCGGAGTGCAAAGTTTTGTGGAAAGCGAGGTGCGCGCCGGTGGCCGCGCGCAAAAAACGGATGATGTTTTAGCAGCGCTAAATGCCATTCGCGATGCAAATTTCTCGACGCTGAACATCGATTTGATTCTCGGCTTGCCGGGCCAAACTACTGAATCTTTGCAGGTTTCGCTTTACGCTGCGCTGCAATTCCGGCCCGAAGAGATTTTCTTGTATCCGCTTTATGTGCGGCCTTTAACGGGCTTGGGAAAGCGCGCCCAGAACGGCAAAATTGAAGTGGAGAATTTGGCGAGACGCGACTTATATCGCGCGGGCCGCGACTTTCTTTTAGAAAATGGCTATCACCAGATTTCGCTGCGGCAGTTTCAAAAAACCCTCCCGCCCAGAGGGCACCCTCCAGCCCTTCCCCTTACTAAAGGGAAGGGAGAATGTGGCCCGGTTTACTGCTGCCAGCAAGACGGCATGATAGGTTTAGGCGCCGGGGCGCGCTCTTATAGCAGCACCCTGCACTATTCGGGCGAATACGCCGTGGGCGCAACAGGCGTGCGCGAGATTCTGCATAACTATATGGCGCGTCCGGCTGTTTCATTTGATTACGCGGATTATGGTTTTCAGTTAAACGAAGAGGAGCAAAAGCGCCGTTACATCATTCAATCGCTGGGTCATGTTGAAGGTCTTAATTTCGTGGCGTATGCCGATTATTTCGGCAGCGAAGCGATGGCAGAGTTTCCGCAACTGCGTGAGTTGGAAGAACTCGGTTTGATGCAAAACGACGGCACAGGGCTGCGTCCGACAAGTGCCGGACTCGAAAACGCCGATGTCATCGGCCCCTGGCTGGCTTCCCATCAAGTGCGTTCTCAGATGGAGACTTTTGCCCTGCGTTAAGCTATGAAACTTACCATTCTTTATCGCGGGCCATTGTCCAGTTGCAACTACGCCTGCCCCTATTGCCCATTTGCCAAGCATCAGGAAAGCGATGAAGAGCACGCGCGCGATGCTTATGCGCTATCACGTTTTGTGCAATGGATCGAAGCGCAGCGCGATATGGAATTTTCGGTTTTCTTCACGCCGTGGGGCGAAGCCTTGATTCGGCGGCGCTATCAGCAAGCCTTAATTACTCTCACCAATTTAGCGCATGTCGAAAAAGTCGCCATTCAAACCAACGGCTCATGCCGCTTCAATTGGGCCGCGCACTGCGACAAAAGCAAGCTGGGTTTATGGGTGACTTATCATCCCGGCGAAACTTCATGCGAGCAGTTTTTAAAACGCTGCGCTCAGATGCAACAGCAGGGCATTCGCTTTAGTGTTGGCGTCGTAGGATTAAAAGAACACTTCGCGGAAATCGAAGCCTTGCGCGCCGCTTTGCCGCCTGGTGTTTATTTATGGGTCAACGCCTTTAAGCGTCTTGAAGATTATTATGTGCCTGATGAAGTCAATTTTTTAACGGCCCTTGACCCACTATTTCCACTCAACAACACGCGCCACCAAAGCTTAGGCCGCGCCTGCCATGCCGGGCAAAGTGTGATTTCCGTAGATGGCGACGGCACCATGCGGCGCTGTCATTTCGTCAAAGAAGCAATCGGCAATATTTACGAAAATGATTGGAAAAACGCTCTCCGCCCGCGCCTTTGCAGCAATCAAACTTGCGGCTGTCACATCGGCTATGTTCACATGAACGAATTGAACTTATATGGGGTTTTTGAAGGTGGAGTTTTGGAAAGAATACCGCTTAGTTTTTCTTCCGGCGCTCGGCAAACAAGAGAATGCTAAGAAAGCCAACAGCAGCGGGCCAGAGGAACTCCATGTCGCGTTGTTTTTGCAGTTGCTTAGGCGATTGTGCTGCTCCCAGACCATGAGGTCGCGCAATGGCAACAGCAGCGCCTTCGGCAACCGGGCCACCATCCGAAGGCTTCAAACCTTGTTGGGCGCGATCTTCTGCTGTGACAGGTTCGGCGTTGGGAGATGGCACAATCTTCGAGCCATATTTCTTGGCATACACCTGGGTGAACTCAGCACCAAAAAAGAGAATTTGCGCCGCGTAGTAAATCCAGATCAGCAAAACCGCCAGACTGCCTGCCGCGCCATAAGCCGAAGCTATGGTGCCCTTACCCAGATAAAGGCCTAAGGCATACTTGCCGATGCCAAATAACAGCGAAGTCATTGCAGCACCAACCCAAACATCGTGCCAGTCAATCTCCACATCCGGCAGATTACGGAAAATCGTGGCGAACAGGGCTGTCACTACGGCAAATGTGACGATTATGTTCAAAGCCTGCAATACAAAGGCGGGCATACTAACCATGTTTTCCAGCCATTCTCCGGCACTGGAAATCAGAGCGCTGGCTACCAGAGAAACCAACAAAAAGAAGCCGGTGCCCAGCACCATCGAAAAAGAGAGAAAGCGATTTTTGAGCATCGCCATGAAGCCCTGGGGTTTGGGCCGCACTTCCCAGATGGTGTTAAGCGAATCTTGCAATTGCCCAAAAAGCCCGCCGGCGCCTAATAAAAGCGTCACAGTTCCCACAACGGTGGCCACAATTCCATGTCCTTTGTTCTGATTAGCGTGCTGCAAAATTTCAGAGATCGCAGCAGCAGCGTCCTTGCCCACTACCCCGGCTATCTGTTTTTGCAGAGCCTGATCGGCGCCCGAATAAAACAGGCCGACGATGCCCATTATCACCACCAAAAGCGGCGCCAGCGAGAAGATGGTGTAATATGACAAAGCCGCTCCCAAACGCGGCGCCTTATCTTCATTGAAATCCGCGAATGTTTCTTTTAAAAGCTCGACAAACTCTTTTCCACTGGGCACTTTCATGGCGCATCTCCTTGAAGCAATGCTTAAAGCAAGACCTCGCGCCGCGAAAATGCAAATGAAAGGCCGCGACAAATTTGTCGCGGCCTTTTGTTACGCTTTTTGCGCGTCTTCAAACGAGTTCAAGCAACGGTTTGCGCCGCTTGCGCCTTTTCCTGCGCCCTTGCAGCGCGTTCTTCACGCGCTGGCTTTTTGATGTCGTTCCACACGAAACGACGGGAGGGCAAGCCTAAATTGCTTCGCTGCCTGGCTGGCGCGCCAAAACCCATAATTAAAGCGCGGCGCGGACGAGCAGAATGATTAGCTGCCGCATAATGCAGCGTGCGGCCAGGATGGAAAGTTGCGCCGCCGGCCATCAAAGGGCAAACAACCGGATTGAGCGCTAAATGGCGCACATCGGGTGATAGTTCGAGGCCGTGAATGCGCGGGTCATTGTTGATGGGTTGGTGCGCGATGACTTCCCATTTGTGCGAACCGGGAATGAACTGCATACAACCATTGGCGGCGTCCACGTCTTGCAAGGGCACCCATACGCTTATCGAGCGATATTCCATGTCGGGATTCCAGTAGGCTTCGTCCTGATGCCAGGGTGTGACCGCGCCATGATGGGCAGGCTTGAAAATCGCGTGACTGCCCTGCGCCTGCATATCCTCGCCCAAAAGCTGACGGCAGATTTGCAAAGCATTGGCACGGGCGAGCGTGTCCCATAGTTCCGGCGCGTATTTTTCCGGCCCTAAAATTTGGGGCAGGGCAGCTTCTTTATCTTCTTCATCGCTGCCCGCCAGATCGAATTGATTGCCTTCTTCACGCCCAGCGCGCGTTTGAAAAATGCGATCATACGACTGGCGCATCATCGAAATTTCATCGGGAGTTGAAAGTTGAGAAAATCGCAGGAAACCGTTCTCTTGAAAGAACGCGATGTCATCAGGTGATAAAGAAACTGTAGGTTGATGAGTCAGTGGGCCAAGCGCCATTGATTACTTCTCCCTAATTAACGATCAGGCACGTTGCAATGGGCATTGTGAGTGCCAATGTCTTCGTGCAGAACTTCGTAGATTTTTTCTTTGATGAACAGTTGCACTACGTCTTTATCGAGGTCACCTTTTTCGGCTTCTTCACTCAGGATGGAAAGCGCACGGTCTAAAGGCATGGGGCGCTTATAAGGACGTTCGGCAGTGAGAGCTTCAAAGATGTCTGCTACGGTCATCATGCGCGTTTCGAGAGGAATTTCTTCTGCCGTCACGCCGCGTGGATAGCCTTTACCATTCAATTTTTCGTGGTGGCCCCAGGCAATAAGCGGAATGCGCGCGTATTCTTCCGTCCAGTGAATTTTCTTCAGGAATTCGTAGGAAAGCTGGGCGTGGCTTTGAATTTGGTGAAACTCTTCCTGCGTCAAGCTGCCCTTACGAATACCAAGCGCCCTGATTTCTTTTTCCTCAATAATAGGACAACGCTTTCCCGTTTCATCTTCATAAGTCATCTGTGCGAGGCGATGCACTTGCAACTGTTGCTGGCCGAACTCTTCATCAGGCAGAAACGTTACTGCCGGGTTATTGGCGCGAGCTAACATTTGAAACAACGCTTCAAACTCTTTCAATTCGGCCTGGAGTTGTTGCTCTAAGCCTGCACACACGGTGGCCGCATCTCTTGCACCGTCCGTTTTCTCCGTCTCTAAGGATTGACAACGCCAGGCACGGCTCATTTCATGCGCGTAATAGGCACGGCGCTCCTGGCGAAGCGCGAAAAGGCGGCCTTTAATTTTTTCGTAATCTTCCGGCTTTAACTTGTGGCTTTTGGTCAGCACGTGTTCGGGAACACCGATTTTGCCGAAGTCGTGCAGTTTTCCGGCGTATTCTAAGGCGTCTATTTCAATTGGCGAAAATTGCACATCTTTAAAGGGGCCGTCCTGAGAGGCATGGGCGGCCTTTGCCATGGCCAGCGTCAGGGCGGTAACGCGCCGCGAGTGACCACTGGTGCAGGGGTCTCGGTCTTCAATAGCGCTGGCCGAAGCATCCACAAACGAGCGAAATAACGAACGTATGCTGCTGACGAATTGGCTGTTTTGCACAGCAACAGAGGCCTGCGAGGCCAAAGACGCCGCCAGGTCGGTTAATTCGTCGTCGAAGGGTAAGACTTCTTGTTCAACGATGGCTTCGTCAGTGAGTTTTACCTCACGATGGCGCTTGCGATTGATGAGTTGCAGAACGCCAAGCATACCGCCCTTGTGATTGTGCATTGGCACAACCAGCACGCTTTTGGTGCGATAACAGTTGGCCTTATCAAACGATTGATTGAACTGATAGGGCGCATCCGGGGGCAGACGGTAAACATCTTCAAAAACCATTGTCTTGCCGGTTAGTGCGACATAACCCGCTAAACTGGATGGCCCAACCGGAAACGAGCGCGAAGTGTCTACATAAATCGAATCATTTTGCGCTTTGCGAAAATAGAGCGTATCGTCATTTGTTGAAGCCGTATTGGAGTTATCTATTAAATAAAGGCTGCCGGCATCGGCGCCGGTCAGTTCGCGTGCCTTGGACAAAATTAAATCCAGCAGCATATCAATATCGCGCACCGCTGAAAGCGCAAGGCCGATTTCATTGAGTAGTTTGAGGCGTTCTTCAAAGCGCAGCGCCGCTTCGGCCTGCTCGAAATCAATGGAAGGCAAGTCTTCGAAGTTGTCGAAATAAGTTTCCTGACGCTGCTCCTCACGCCGCGTCATTGCCTCGTCCACAATATCCCGCACCTTGGTCACAACAAACTCCGTTTAATCACAACTGTTTACTCACAACCGCATTTTTTGATAGATTCCGTGAAGATAGGTTTTCACTTCAAAACCTTATTTGATTTTGACACAGAATGCCGGTTGCGGCGCGCCTGACGGCCCAAGGCCTACTTTCACGCATCCTGCCAACCGGCCTCTCCATGCTTTGCACCCGCTTGCAATCTTCTATAACAACAGCTCATGGTGGCAACTTAGATTAGGAAAAGAAAAAGCCCCTGAAAATCCAGGAGCTTTTTCTTTTGCTAATCAGCGCCGCCTTTGTAATCGCCGGCTTCAAAGAGATCATCAATGTTTTCGTCCAGTTGCACCTGGCCGTGATACAAGTCTTCGCGATGGTCACTGGCGCGGCGGCCCCGACTGCGCCGGTCGGTTTTACGGCGTTCTTCCTGGCGCCGGTCATCAATGCGCCGCTCACTGGCGCGGCGCTGGGCTATGCGCTGCTCACCAGGGCGCCAATCAAGAGAAGGCCATAATCCACCCTCGCGGCGCATTGGGGAATCAATTTCAGCGTCGCTCTGGGAGGTGGCTTCCAGAGCCTCCATTGTCAAAAAGCGGCGCTCTGTTTCCCTTCGGTCGGCGTCCTCACGGCGCGAATCTGTGCGCCGTTCTTCGACACGGCGTTCGCCTGTGCGACGGTTGCTCTGTCGCCGCTCGGCCAAAAGTTTACCGCTTGCCGCACCAGGGGTTACATCCGGGAATTTATCGCCTGATTTCCCAGCAGGCCCTACGCCGTTTTTCTGAGCGTCTTCCTCAGAACTTCCAACATCATCGGGGGGCAAAGACTCTTTATCCATCGCTGTCTCCTTGCGATTCCGTAATGCTTACCATGCTTTATTCTGCTGCACTACGATTTGGCCATTAATTGCCCTTCAGTATGAAGCAAAGGCGCATTGAGGTTAAGATACTTCCTGTAATGCACTGTTTTGCTGCTAATTTCAACGCTCAGAGTTTCAAGTTTTAAGGACGCCCAGACAATGACTGACCTGAAAAATGTTATGGTGCGCGCTGCGTATCCATTGATTTGTCGCGAAGTCGCAGCCTGTATCGCTGATCTCATCCGACGCAAGCCGGATGCGGTGCTGGGGTTAGCAACAGGTTCAACACCAATTGGTGTTTACGAAGAATTAGCACGCCTGCACCGCGACGAAGAGTTGGATTTTTCGCGCGTCACGACCTTTAATCTGGACGAATATTTTCCCATCGCGCCGGATGCGCCACAGAGTTATCACCGTTTCATGCGTGAGCATTTATTCGATCACATCAACTGCGCCAACTGGCATGTGCCTGATGGACGCCAGCGCAGTGTGGACGAAGTGCGTGCGGATTGCGCTCAATATGAAACGATGATTCGTGATGCCGGCGGCCTTGATTTTCAACTGCTTGGCATCGGGCGCACCGGGCATATTGGCTTTAATGAACCCGGTAGCGGGCAAGATACGCGCACGCGGCTTGTCACACTCGATCACATCACACGCGCCGATGCAGCAGGCGATTTTTTCGGCCAGGAAAACGTGCCGCCGCGCGCGATTACAATGGGCGTGGGCACCATTTTGCAAGCGCGCGAAATTATCATAATGGCAACGGGCGTTCGTAAAGCCGACATCGTGCGTCAGGCACTCGAAGGCAAAATCACCTCGAAAGTGCCGGCCAGTTTCCTGCGCGAACACGCTCATGCCACGTGGTTCCTTGATGAAGCTGCGGCTTCTCAATTGACTTCCTTCGCCCGCCCTTGGCACTTGCCTGATGCTGATTTCGTTGATTTCAATTTGCGCCGCCGCACTTTAATCTCCGTTTCGTTGGAAGAGCAAAAGCCACTGGGCAAAATTAGCACGCATGACCTGCGCAATTTTGGCGCGCAAAGTCTGGCGCGACAGGTGCCTTCACTCGAAGCGGCTTTGCAAGAAGTGGAACTTGATTTAAAAGCGCGCACTAAGGACGATCTGTTGCCGCAAAACAAAAGTGTGCTTTGCCTGTCGCCACACCCTGATGATGATGTGATCTGCTGCGGCGCCACACTTTTAAAAATGACCGAGCGCGGCAACAACGTCACCGTAGCCTACGGTGTGAGTGGCAGCATGGCAGTGCGCGATAAAGATGTGCTTGCGCTTTTGCGCTCGCGCCATGCGCGCCTTGTAGCCTTCATCGAGCGCGAACAAGAAGAAAACCGCTTGCCAGGCACGACAGTTGATGATGTTTTCAACCAGGTGCGCCAGGAGATTTTCGAACGCGAATCCGGCGCACCCGATGGGCCATTGCTCACTAATTTGAAACGCTTAGTGCGTGAAGGCGAAGCAGCCGATGCGTGCCGCCAAATGGGCGCGCGGCCTTTGTTTTTGGATTTACCTTTTTACCACACCGGCACTGTCCAGAAATCGCCGATTGGCCCCGGCGATGTGCAAAAAGTGCTCAATGCTCTTCAAACAACGCAACCTGATTTGGTGCTATTGACAGGTGAAAAGAATGATCCACACGGCACGCACGAAATGTGTGAGGAAGCCTTTCGCATGGCCCTGCCACTTTATCTCGAAGCCGGTGGCAAGCCTTTCAAAACCTGGAATTACAGGGGTGCGTGGAACGAATACGAAGCCTGGGAAGGCAGTTATTTCAACGTGTTTGGCAAAGAGTTGATGGAGCAAAAAATAGGCTTGATTCTCGACCATATTTCACAGCTTGATCCGGTCTTTCCCGGCCAGAGCGACAGACGCGAATTTTGGGAGCGTGCCCGTGACCGTAACCGCGACACTGCGCGGCAACTGCAAGCATTAGGCGTCTTGCCACCCTCGCGTTCGTTCGCTCCCCTGTATGCCGAAGTGTTTCAGTTTGTGAGTTGAGATTGAGAAGTTTGAGGAGCACAAGAGAATGAGTTTGGAACGTGAAACCGGCCTACGCGCTGTGCAAAGCGCGGCCCGCTTATGCCAGCAAGTGCGCGTGGCAATGGTAAGCAATAGCGATGCGGCGAAACTGGATAAAAGTGATAAAAGCCCGGTTACCGTCGCCGATTTTGGCGCGCAGGCTGTGGTTTGCAAGATTATCGCAGAGCAATTTCCCAATGATGCCATTGTAGGAGAAGAAGGCAGCGCTGCCTTGCGTGAAGCGCAAAATGAGGAACATCTGCAAAAAGTCGTTTCCTTCGTTAATCAACAAATTCCCGGTGATGCCGAAGAAATTTGCAACTGGATTGACAAAGGCGCGGGCGAGGCCAAAGGCCGCTACTGGGTTCTTGACCCCATTGATGGAACAAAAGGTTTTCTGCGAAACGATCAGTATGCTGTGGCCTTAGCGCTTATTGAAAATGGCCAGGTGCAATGGGGATTTTTAGCGTGTCCGGCTTTGCCGAACGCGCAAAGAGAAGGCTCAAGCAGCGAAGGCTCGATTTTTGTGGCACAGCGCGGCGCAGGGGCAAAAATGTTTTCGCTCGATGGCGACGATTCAGGCACTATTCAAGTCAGCACGCAAAACAGCGTGGCGAAGGCACGTTTGGCCGAAAGCGTGGAATCGGCGCATACCAATCAAGGTTTGGCGGCGCAGTTGCGCGAGCGTTTAAGCATTGATGCCCCTCCGGTTCGCATGGATAGTCAGGCCAAATATGCTGCTGTGGCGCGCGGCGATGCCGAAATCTATTTACGTTCACCCAATTCTCGCACTCCTGATTATCGGGAAAATATCTGGGATCATGCGGCGGGTTATTTAGTTGTTGAAGAAGCTGGTGGGCGCGTGACCGATGTGC
This sequence comes from Abditibacteriaceae bacterium, assembly GCA_036399215.1. Lineage (GTDB taxonomy): Bacteria > Armatimonadota > Abditibacteriia > Abditibacteriales > Abditibacteriaceae > DASWNL01. The sequence continues at coordinate 10,405 of DASWNL010000147.1, read as the reverse complement.
GTGGTAATCCACTTGATTGGTCGCAGGGCAAACGCCTGGAGAATAACTTGGGCGTGCTGGCAACCAATGGGCTGTTGCACGACGAAGTCGTCAAAGTGTTGAAGACGTTGCTCTAAAATCCAGTGATTCTGAAATGCCTAATTCTTCCTGCCGCACTATTGAACAATCTTTGCAAGAATATGGGCGCGGTGTAGCGGGCGGCTTGATTTTCAGTTTGCCGCTGCTTTTCACCATGGAAATGTGGTGGATTGGTTTTATCGCGCATCCGGCGCGGTTGGCTGTGGGTTTGTTGGGCACATTTGTGCTTTTGCTTGGTTATAACCGCTTTGCCGGCCTGCGCAATGATGCTTCATTCGGCGAAGTAGTGATTGATTCAATCGAAGAGTTAGGAATCGGCTTAGTTATATCAGCGGCGATCTTATTTCTCTTAGGACGCGTTCACCTCGCTCAACCTATCAACGAAATTATGGGGCAAATCGTAGTTGAAGCGATGACTGTTGCTATCGGAGTTTCGGTGGGCACAGCACAATTGGGTGGTGGCGATGATGACGGCGATTCCGGTATGGACGACGACAAAGAAACTTCTTATGGTGGGCAGGTAATTCTCGCTTTGTGCGGCGCTTTTCTGTTTGCCGCTAACGTGGCGCCAACGGAAGAGATCATCCTGCTCGCCATCGAAAATCGGCCCCTTCACATTGGCGGAATTGCCTTGCTGTCGCTGGCGCTCAGCGCTTTGATTGTGGAGTTCAGCGAGTTTCGCGGTTCGCACAGTTTTTCGGCACATGGAAGTTTGTTGATTGCATTGCGCAGTGTCATTGTAACTTATGCAGTTGCTCTCATCGCTGCTTCCTGCTTGCTGTGGTTTTTTGGGCGCTTTGAAGGCAACTCGTTTTTCATTAACCTCTCGCAGGTCGTGGTTTTAGCTCTCCCGGCGGCGTTGGGCGCTTCAGCAGGCCGCTTGTTGGTGCAGGGTAATCAAGGGAAGCAATCGTCATGAGCGAAAAACAAGAATCATCGAAGAACCCTTCATCACAAAACTCCCAATTGAATAAAAACCCATTGGAATGGAGCGTGTTTGCCGTCAGCCTGCTACTGGTGGGCGCAACACTGTTTTATCTGGGTCGCGAAACTTTAACAGCTAAAGAATCGCCGCCACATATCGCCTTGAAGATGGGAACGCCGCGCCTTTTGCAAAATTTTTCCAAAGAAGCACCAAGCTTTATTGTGTCTGTCGAAGCCTCTAATAAAGGCTGGCAGACCGCCGAAGGCGTGCATATCGAAATCGAAATGCAGCGCGGAAGTGAAGAACCACAACTCGCCGATTTTGAAATCGCTTTCTTACCGCGCAATTCTTCGCGCGAAGGCTGGGTCGCTTTTAAAGGCAAACCGGAAAACATCAAAAAACTATCCGCGCGTGTTTTGGGTTATGAGATTCCGTAAAGAGATGAATCATGCGAAAATGGCGCTTTGATTATTTATGGATTTTGTTCAGTGCCTTTTTGATATTTGGGGTCTTTGCTTGCTATCGAATCAATGTTTCCGACCGCCCAACAGGGCAGTTTTGCAACATTGATGGAACAGAATTAAAACGTGTTTGGGTAAAGAACAAAGGCTTCCGCAATATCGAGACTAATCCTCCAAACATACATTGTTTTGTTAAACGCGAGTTTGGAAATACTTGGCTTTACTGTCCAAAATGCCCAAATTATGGCGAAATGTGCCATTGAAATCTATGAATGAACTTTCTCCTGCCACACAAGCCGTTCACGCCGGCGAAACCGATTCGTTAAACGTGCGGCCTTCAATCACACCAATTTATGCAACAACGACATTTTTAAGTGAGGACATGGCCCAGTTAGATGAAGCGTTGGGCGGTGCGGGTTTTGTTTATTCGAGGCACGGCAACCCGACTGTTGCGGCGCTGGAAAAAGCCATTGCGACATTGGAAAATGCTTTTGCTTGTGTGGCTTTTGGTAGTGGCCAGGCGGCGCTGCATGGTGCTTTGCTCGCCTGCAATCTCAAAAGCGGCGATTGCGTTCTTATTGCGCGCGAAATCTATGGCGCCAGCCATACGTTGATTGAAACTTTCTTGGTTCCGCTTGGCGTTAAATTGGAAGCCGTAGATGTAACCGATAATGAAGCAGTGCGCGAATCACTTTCACAAAGTAAGGCGCGTGTCTTGGTGTTCGAGCCGTTATCTAACCCTTTAATCAAAGTGGCTGATGTGCAATCGCTTTGCGAACTGGCACGACAAACAAATACTCTGACCATTGTAGACGCCACATTTACACCGCCACCGCTTTTGCGAGTTTTGGATTGTGGCGCCGATTTCGCCTTGCATTCGGCCACGAAATATTTTGGAGGTCACGGCGATGCAACAGGCGGCGTAGTTAGTGTGCGTGATGAAAATTTAGCGGGGGCGTTACGAAGCGCCATGCGTTTGGGCGGCGCAATTCTTAGCCCCTTTGAAGCCTTTCTTATGGCGCGCGGCCTCAAAACTCTGGTTTTACGTTTGCGCGAACAATGCCGCAATGCCGCGCAATTAGCCCATTGGCTTAGCCAGCAGAAAAGCATCAGCCGCGTGTTCTATCCGGGCCTGTCAACGCATCCGCAACATCAATTAACGGCGCGCTTGTTGCAACCGATGAGTGGTGAAAACTTATTTGGCGCCATGTTAGCTTTTGAAGTCGAAGGCGCCGCGCGCGATGACGTTTTCCGTTTCATGGATGCGTTGCGCTTAATTAAACCAGCGACGACTCTGGGCGATGTGCAAAGCGAAGTTTCGTATCCGCCCATTGCCAGTCATCGCGGTTGGAGCGATGCGCGAATGAAGCAAATCGGCCTGACAGCAGGCGTCGTGCGCTTTTCGGCGGGCATCGAAGATGTGAACGACATAATCGCGGATTTGCAGCAAGCCTTCAATCATTAGGAGCTTACGTGGAGCCAATCGTTGAATGGGTTAATCACGCCCTGAAAGCAGGTCATGACAAAGCGGAGTTTTGGGTCGGCGAATATGGCTTTCACGCTGTAGTTCCCGCACTTTTAGTTGACCCGGCGGGCGTGCCGTGGGCGTGGATATTTTTGATTCTGTTCGCCGGCGCGGCCAATCTTAACATCTGGGGCATGATGCTTTATGGATTTGCGGCGCTTTCGCTGTTTGATCATGCGATGTATTGGGTAGGGCTTAAAGGCGGGCGGCCTTTAGTCAATAAAATCGGCGGGCGTTTTCCGAAATGGGCTATGGCTTTGGAAAAGGCTGAGGCCGCCATGCGCGGTAAAGGCGTTTGGGCCGTGACTTTTGGCCGCTACGTGCCCATCATTGGCCGCTGGGTGGGAATGGGCGCCGGCTTGGCCAATCTTCCCTATGCCAAATTCGCGTTTTTCGATGCCATCGGTGTGGCTTTAACAGTTGTCGGCTTCGGTCTGCCCACACATTTGGTTGGTGCCGAAATCAAAGACAAGCCGTGGTTCCCCCAGGCTATCGCGCTGGCGTTTATCATCGGCACGGTTGTTACTACGATAGCTATTCTCTGGCAAGCACGCCGCACTACTCTCATGCGCCGGGGCTAAACCGTCAAACCGTTTTTTCAAAAGTCAACGTTGGATAAATCGCGTCATCATCGTGGCTATTGGTGAACTCATCGGGCAACTCAATGGACGGATCATAACGCAGGGCGCCAATGCCTAATCCGTCCTGCTGCGGTTCTTGAACCCATTCATGGTGCGAATAAAACGCTTTCAAGCGATGCCATAAAAGCGGCACACCGCCAGCCCACGATGTGGTTGCCCTTCCAAAACGGGCTTTGTCATCCGGCACAATATCGTGCAGTAAAATGAAGCCGCCTTCACGCACGAATTGGCGATAAAGCAAAAAATCGTTCTTCACGCCTTCATAACAATGATCGCCGTCTATAAAGAGCACATCCAGCAAGCGGCCATTTAACAACTCGGCCACGCGCTCAACTGTTTTATGTGCATACGATGAACCGTTTACCAGATGCAACTCTTGATTTTGCGGTTTGAAAGCGTGCAACTGCGGCGCGTGCTTTACCCAGAGGTCAACACCGATTAACAATTCAACATTTGGCAGTGCATGACCCAACAATAAATTGGTGCCGCCGTATTCGGTGCCGATTTCACAAACATGAAGCGGCAGTTTGTCTTTTAGTTCCTCTTGTAAAAACCATAGCGCACCTTCGATTTCTCGCACCCGCTGAATTGAGCCAGTGCCTAAATGACGTTGCGTAAAAGCCAGATACTCTTCAACAGTTTTGCAAGCGCGCAATTCGCGCTGAGTTTGATGGCGGCGCGCTGCATTGAGATGAAACAAAAGCGCTGGCGCTGCATCTTCGAGACGCCGCCGCACGATTAATCTTGTTGTTGGCGGCAGAAAGGAAAAATAGCGGTGCAAAGAACGACTCAAAAAAGCGCGCATGAAATGCAGTTTCGCCGCGTGAGATGAATGGGTTCAAGTCTCAGGGCAGTCTGGTCTTGCACTTTAGCCTTCATTCTAAAAGGGCCAGGGATGAACGGCAGATAGCCTGTAGCATTTCTACTGAGACTGATAGAATACCCTCCAAGAGCATAGGGTGTCAGGCAACGAACGTTCACTTAAGAATTCCCTTCGTTGGGTTTGTGATTTGTCCGAAGACCGCGCATTCCGGGCAGGATCGTTTCTTTATCTGGGAATGTAGGCTGCTGTGAAAATTGCAACGGCGTTTTTAGAGACTGACTATGATTGATTTTCGCAGTCGTCCACCTCCTATCCAGAACACCACTCTGCTGCTTTATGCACAAAACCTTTTCCACGTGACATTTTATTCCCTCGCTTTATCTGACCAGCCCCAACGATTGCCTGTCGAGTCAAGCTAAGCGCTTGCCAATCAAGTGATTGCCACAAATGATGGCTGAGATGGAGAACAATCTGACGGGCCAAAGACTTTTAAAGTCTTTGGCAGGAGTTTTATCATGAGTCGAAAACTTTTACTGTTTCTTTTACTGCCACTAATGTGGGCCTTGATTGGGCCTGTTCAAGCGGCGACTTTTACCGTTACCAAACAGGCGGACACAAATGATGGCACTTGCAATGCCGATTGCTCGCTGCGCGAAGCGATTGCTGTGGCCAATGCTAATGTCGATGCCGACATTATTAATTTTTCCAGCGCCTTTAACGTGGTTTTAGGTGGCACGCAATTGATAATTACCGCGCCGGTCACAATTAATGGCCCGGCGACGATTAACGCCAACAACGCCAGTCGTGTTTTTTCCATTGGCGGCGGCACATCGGCGGCGCCGGTCAATTTGAATAACCTGCTGATTCTAAACGGCAACCCTGCCTCATCACCCACACCGGGGCGCGGTGGTGGCATTTTAAGTGTTGGCATTCTCAATATCAGCGGCGGCAGAATTAGCGGCAGTCGCACTGCGGGCACGGCGCTGAATGATGGTGGCGGCGGTTTAGCCGTTAACGGCGGGCGGACTACAGTTACCAATGTAGTGATTAGCGGCAACCGCGCCTTTGGCGCCGATATTGGCGCCAATGGCGGTGGCGTTTTGGTGGCGCCGGGCGCTTCTTTCGTGGCTCATGGCGGCACGATAACCACCAACAACGCGGGCCGCGCCGGGGGCGGCATCGAAAACAATGCCGGAACCGTCACACTGACGGATGTTTTCCTGCGCAACAACACTGCAGGCTTCAACGGCGGCGGCTTGCACACCAGTGGCGCCGGACGCATGACGGTTAATGGCTGCGTCATCAACGGCAACCGAGCGCTTAAGGAAGGCGGCGGCCTGTGGAACTCAGCCACCGGCTCGATGACAATCCAAGGCAGCGCCACACGCCGCGCTACGGGCATCGCGTCCAACTCAGCTAATGGAAGCGAAACCGAGCAAGGCGGAGGCGGCATCTTCAATGATGGCGGCACGGTTATCGTGTCGGGTGCCAGTGTGACAGGTAACTTCTCCACAGGAACCAGCATCGGCAACGGCGGCGGCGGCATCTTCAACGACGGTTCACTTACTGTGGTTGGATGTAATATCACTGGCAATTTCGCCGCCTTCGAGCTGGCCAACGGGGGCGGCATTCTTAACTCTGACGGTGGCACTTTAACAGTCATCAACAGCAACATAGACAACAACACAGCCAATCGTGCCGGGGGCGGCATCGAAAATAACGCCGGCACTGTGGCTTTAATCGACACTAACCTGCGCAACAACATAACCGGCGACTACGGCGGTGGTTTTCATACCAGCGGCGCCGGGCAACTTATTGCCAGCGGCATATCAGTGACCGGCAACACCGCCGGACGAGAAGGTGGCGGGTTGTGGAACTCTAACACCGGCGCCATGACCATTCAAAGCAGCGGGCGCGCCAGCATCATTGACGGCAACAAGGCCAACGGCACCATTGCCGGAGGCGAAGGTGGTGGTGGCGTTTACAACGATGGCGGGGAAGTTATCATCACTAACGCCAACATTCTGCGTAATATTGTCAGCGCGGGAACAACTATCAGCGGCGAGGGTGGTGGCGGCCTTTATAATGGTGGCTCAATGACCCTGAACAATTGCAGTATCAACAATAACCGCGCCAATGTTGGCGAACTCGGTAGTGGCGGCGGCATTTTTAATTCGATTGGCGGGAGTTTGAGAATGCATGGCGGGAACATTGTTGCTAATGAGGCCAATCGCGCCGGAGGCGGCATTGAAAATAATGGTGGTGAAGTTCTGCTCGTTAATACCGTGCTCTCTTTCAATCAGACAGACATCAATGGAGGCGGCTATCATACCAGCGGCGCGGGCCGTGCAACCATCAACGGTTGCACCATCACCAGAAACACAGCAGGCCAGGAAGGTGGCGGCCTATGGAACTCTAACATCGGCACTATGACGGTGCAGAGCAGCAGCACTCAGGCCACTAATATCTCCGGCAACACTGCCAATGGCGACGCAACGAATCAGGGTGGCGGCGGCGTGTTCAACGATGGCGGAACTGTTACCATTACAAGCGCCACAATCAACGCCAACACGGCCAGCGCCGGTGAGATTGGCAACGGTGGTGGCGGCATCTTTAACGATGGCACTATGAACGTACGCACCACCAGGATCACCAATAATCGCGCTGACATCGGCGCTTCGGGCAGCGGTGGCGCAATTCTTAACTCCAGTAACGGGTTCTTAACGATATACGCGAGTCAGATTAATCGCAACCGCGCCAACCGTGCCGGCGGGGGCATCGAAAACAATGGCGGACGTGTTGACCTTTCCCTGACCGGGCTATTCGCTAACAGCGCCGGCATTAATGGCGGTGGCTTGCATATCAGCGGCGCCGGAATCGCTACCATAACGTATGGCAGCACCCAATCTAACACAGCAGGCCAGGAAGGCGGCGGCTTATGGAATTCCAGTGCGGGCACTTTAATCGTTAGTGCGGACATCAACAATAATGTAGCCGCAGGTGAAGGCGCCGATCAGGGTGGCGGCGGTATTTTCAATGATGGCGGCGAATTGCAACTGAGGGGCTGCTCTATTAGAGAGAACATCACTACCGGCACCTTTGGTAGCGGCGGTGGATTGCTGAATAATGGCGGCAAGGTATTCATGGACTCCTGTCACTTCTACAGCAACTCGGCCAATCGCGCCGGTGGCGCCATTGAAGATAATGCCGGCGTCTTCATGGACATTACTAACAGCATCCTGCAAGGTAACAATGCCGGCACTGCGCCCGGCAATGGCGGCGGTTTGCATATTACCGGCGATGGCAGTGTGCGGCTTCTTAAAAGCACGGTTACTGGAAATGTCGCCGATGAAGGTGGTGGCTTGTGGAATTCAGCGACTGGATTCCTGGAAGTGAACACATGCACACTTAGTAGCAATCGCGCTAACGGCGACGCGGGTGATCAAGGTGGCGGCGGCATCTATAACGATGGCGGCAATGTAACCATTTCCAACGCGACCATTGCTTCCAATGTGGCGCCCAATGGCAGTGGAGGTGGTGTGTTTAGCAGCAGTCAGGCCGTTACCAGCGTGGGCAACTCCATTATTGCCACTAACTTCGCCGCTCCTGGACAACCGGGTCAAGACGTTTTCGGCTCATTCATTTCGCACGGCTTTAACCTGATTGGCATTGTTACAGGTAGCAGCGGCTTTCATAACAGCACCGACCAGGTTGGCACGACGGGGCGCATTGATCCACGCTTAGGGCCGCTGGCCAATAATGGCGGGCCAACCCCAACGCGCGCCCTTTTAGAGAATAGCCCGGCTCTTAATTCTGGTGGAGAAACCAGTGGCGGCTTGTTGTCCACCGACCAACGTGGCTTTAACCGTATCTCTAACGGCCAAGTAGATGTTGGTGCTTTTGAACAACAAGCGCCACCACCGCCACCGTTTTAAGAACAGGCCTGGCAGCATTCGATCACAACAAAACGCCCCGCGAAAAATTCGCGGGGCGTTTTGTTGAAAATTACGTGGTGAACTTAGCCATTGGCGATGAACTCTTAAAGTTGACAGGATGTAAAAGAAAATATGAAAACGAATCGCAGTCGTTTATTTGCGCTGATCGCACTTAGTTTTATTATTGGTGCCGGATTCGCCGTTGCGCGACGGAATTCCATCACCATTGAACAAGCCAAAGCGCCTGTGCCATCCACTAAAGTAACGGCTGCTTTAGGCACGGCGCCTTTGCGCGCTTTGCAAGCGACGCCGCAAGTTACGCTCTATTCGATTTCGCCTCATGCCTTATCTGCTTCGCCTGCGGCTGCCGGGAAGGAAAAGTTTGGCTCCTGGGTCGTGCTGGGCAAAACAGCCGTCAGCGGCACGCAGAAAAATGTCTTGCTCCAAGCGTTTTATGAAGGCATTTCAAGATCTGGCGGCACGATGCTATGCTTTGAGCCACGCCACGCCCTGCGCGTGCAAAACAATGGCAAAAGCTACGATTTCGTTATCTGCTTTGCATGCCGTCAATTTACGTCTCCCACACAAAAATACAACCAAGCGATCAATCCCGAAGCACAGACCGTTTTCGATGCGATATTAAAAAACGCCGGCGTGCCGCTGGCTGGATAAAAGAAAAAGCCTTGCAAACTGATTTGTTTGCAAGGCTTTTTCTTTTATCTTCTACGGCAATTTTACGCTGAGGCCCGAATTGGGGCCGGGTGGAATGCCCAACTGCGGTTGTTCGCCATGATGGGAGCGCAAATCGTTCAGCAGTTCTTCGGCATCTATACGGCGCCCTAAAATCGCTTCGCTTTGCGGACGAGGGCGGTTTGGTTGCTTGGCGCGATAAACAATCACTTCACCATCGCCTTCGTCCAATGCCCGGCGACAAACGCCGCGCACATAATAACGATTGAATTCGCCTTCCGCTAAAGTATCGGCAGCCGTAAACGGCACTTTCACTTCCATCACGCCGCCGTTTTTGACGTGGCGTTCTTCCCAATTCTTTAAGCGGTCATTAACGCGCAGGCTATCAGCCAAAAGCACATCATTCAGGCTTTCAATTGCGGCGCGCATCAGGCTTTCGTAATCGCGCCGTCCACGCTCACTAAGGCGCGGGCTGAAATACAACTCGCCGCGCTCAACATCATGTTCCAACTCGTCCAACATGAAACGCCGCGTGCGGCTATCCAAATTCAAAAGTCGTAAAGCCATTGTGTTTTCCTCCCTCGCACGCATTCTAATGCGGAATAGTGAACATGAATTGCAGAATTTTTTATTCCGCAATTCATATCTCGCACTACTCCTTGTCCGGTTTTCCGTTCTTCTCGGCGACTTCGGCTGCGGGTTTTCCATTCAAGCCGAAAGCATCGCGGATTTGGGTTTCAAAGCCGGCGGCAATCTCAGGATTGTCCTGCAAATACTGACGCGCATTATCGCGGCCTTGAAAGCGTTCATCGCCAACGGTAAACCAGGCGCCGCCTTTTTGAATAAAGCCTTTTTGCACTGCTAAATCCAAAATGTCGCCGTATTTGTTGATGCCCTTGCCGAACACCAGGTCAAACTCCGCATCACGGAAAGGTGGCGCAATCTTGTTCTTCAGCACGCTAACCTTGGTGCGATTGCCGATCTGCTCGGCGCCATTTTTAATCGCTTCGCTGCGCGACACGCGCAAGCGCACGCTGGCAAAGAACTTCAAAGCCCGCCCGCCCGGCGTTGTTTCAGGCGAACCATAAATCACGCCAACTTTTTCACGAATCTGGTTAATGAAAATTACTGTCGTGTTGGAGCGCCCTGCTGTGCCGGCCAATTTGCGGCAACCCTGGCTCATCATGCGCGCCATCGTGCCAACTTGGATGTCGCCCATTTCACCTTCGACTTCGGAGCGTGGCACCAGGGCCGCCACAGAGTCAATAACAACCAAATCAATAGCGCCCGAACGCATCAACGTGTCGGCAATCTCCAGCGCCTGTTC
>DASWNL010000146.1:0-3180 GCA_036399215.1 Abditibacteriaceae bacterium | reverse complement strand
GCGCAACCTCATTTTCCACTTCCACAATGACTTTCAAGGCCTGGGCCAGGTGATTTAGCTCTTCTGCCGAGGCTTCGGGAGCTTTGCGGGTGCAGGCTTCGCGCACTGTCGCCAGCGCCTGTAACTGCGCCTGATAAATCTCTACGGGGTCTTGACTCATAAATACTCCCTTACTTACTCACTCACTTTTTTCTGCACGCCCCGCTTCGAGCAAACGCTCAATGGTGGCGACCAGTGTTGTGGGTTCCACCGACTTGGTGAAATAGGCATCCGGTGTGTAACTGAGAATCTCAGCTACCTGGTCATCAGTCGCGGCGGAAATCACAATTACCGGAGCAATCGGCAGGAGTTGGCGTGCGCCCTGGCAAACCTCACCGCCGATGCCGTCTGGTAAGTGCCAGTCGGTTATTACTAAGTCAACGACACTGTTTTCCAACCACGTCTTGGCCTCGGCCACCGATTGAGCGGTCATTGTGTCGTAGCCCGCCATCCGTAGCCTTAAATCCCACAGGGCAAGGATGGCCTTGTCATCTTCCACAATGAGCAAACGGCCTTTTGAGACGGGTTTTTCGATGTCACCCTTATTCATCATCCAAACATTTTTTCCAACACAAACGCTTTCTATTCAGCGTAAAACTTGCGCAGATCAGGCGGGTTATCGGTGGGCGGCTTCGGTTCGCTGATCAAGGTGCAGACTGACATGATATGTCTTGAGATTTCTGCTTTGATTTCGCCCCAATTCTTCGAGCAGTTCAATCTTTCGAGCCGTGCGATAATGTGCGGGTTGATTATTTGGCTGCTGCCGGCCACGTTTTGCCGATGAAAGCCGCAATATCGCCTGAATCCGGTGTTTTGCCGGTTGTAGTGTGTGGCGGCAAGGCTTCAAAGAAGGGTTGTAAAATCACGATGCTGAGTGCGGCCAGGCCAGAGCGCTCCAGTTTGGCGCCGCTGCTGTGGCTTCCGGCTCCCCAGCCGGTGCCGCCGGCCTTCACCTGATCGTTTTTCCAATACAACAGCTCTTTGCTGGCAACATCTGCCACGGCATAGCGCGCCCCGGCCCGCACATTTTTGCTGGCTTTGAAAAACGATTGCTTCTTGTAAGCGACCAACTCTTTCAATTCGCCATAGACAACCCAATCGGCGCCCTGCGTGGCCGCAATGCGAATCGCATCTTCCTTGCGCAGTGGTTGGCCCGGCTCGATTTGCTTGTCGGCTTCGACCGCTTTAAAAGATTCGGTTACCGGCAAGACCTGAAAGCCTTCGCGCTGGAACATAAGAGCGATGGCCGCCGCCGCTGTGCGCTGGCGATCTGCCTTGCCGGTGCCATCCCAGAAGGGCAAAATGGCGACTTTGACCGTGTTGGGCGCTGGTAACGGGCGGGCTTTGAGGGCCGCGAGTTCAGTGGCTGTTGTGCCCTGGCTGGCATCTTCGGCGGGTGCAATGGGTTTGGCGGCTTGCGCAGCTACGGCACATAGCAGTAAGGCGGGGAGTAGCAGTTTTTTCATCTTGAATCCTTTTAAATCCTTTGTGTTTTTTCTCGGTTAGTTTTCCAGCAGTTCAATAATGCTCCGGTTATTGCTCCATCGGATAAGTTGGCGCTCTATGTTTCGATAGGTTATCAAGTCAGATGACAGTTGGTCAATCGCCATAACTCCGCTTTGATCTGCTCCGGCTTCCTTCTGCGGAAGCGCCGGTTGCGCACAAGATTAATAATATTCGCTTGGTGAATCAGAAATAGGATTAACTGAGTAGCAGCACAAAAGTGATAGGAGCGAACCCGAAATCAAAGTATTAAAGATTGGTATAATCGGCGCCGGTGGGCGTGGCATCAACTGCTTTGGCCGGTTGCTGGCAGCGCGCTCTGATGCGCAACTTGTTGCCGTGGCAGAACCAAACGCCGTGCGCGCTGAGGGTGCGATGCGCCGGGTAGGACACCCATTTCGCGTTCATCCTGATGCAGAAACTATGCTCACAAATGAAGCTCTGGATGGCCTCATTGTGACAACGCCCGATTACCTGCACGCCGATTACGTGGTGGCCGGTTTGGAGGCGGGTATCAAAAGCGTATTGGTGGATAAGCCTTTAGCCACCACAGTGGAAGGCTGCCTGCGCGTTATGAACGCCGTGAAAGCGAGTGGCGGGCACGTTTCGATTGGCTTTAATATGCGCCATATTCCTTTTATTGCCAAAGTGAAGGAACTCATTGAAGACGGCGCGATAGGCAATTTGATGCTCATTGAAAACCGCGAGTTTTATGATGGAGGGCGCACTTACATGGCGCGCTGGAACCGGCGCTCGCAGTGGTCGGGCGGCTTATGGATTCATAAAGGTTCGCACGATTTCGATGTGTTCAACTGGTGGAACGCTAAGGGTAATCCGCTGCGCGTTTCGGCCTCGGCGGGGGTGAATGCTTTGCGCGCCGATAAGATTCCTTTCGCCGTCGCAGATGATGTCCCGGTGGGGCCGAATTGCTCATCTTGTGCCTACAAAGAGATTTGTCCTGATTACTCCGCGCCTGTTGGTGGTATGGAATTATTCAACGAAGCAACAAGCAACGCCGACGGCTATGTGCAGGACTTATGCGTTTACCTTTCAGACAAAGACACCCACGATAACGGCATTGCATTGGTTGAATACGATAACAATGTGCGCGCCAGCCACATGGAGTGTTTTGTCTGTAACTTCACCGACCGCTTTTACACCATTGTTGGAGATCGCGGCACTTTGATGGGCCATCTGGGGAACCCTTCGCAAATTGAGTTGCGACCACGCTGGGGCGAAAACAAGATTATCCCGGTGCCGGTTGCCGGTAATGATGACCACGGCGGCTCCGACCCGTTTTTGCTGGATAACTTTTTAAAATCTATCCGGCGTGAGGCGAGTGCTTCCTCAACGGTGCGTGATGGCTTGCGCGCCGTGGCTGTCGGAGAAGCAGCCGAGATTTCATGGCGCAACGCACGCATGGTTGATATTGCTGAGTTGGTGAATCTATCCAATGCGACGTTGGATGTTTGAGGACGGATAAATCAAGTTCGCTTGCTGCGCGCGGCGCTTCTATAAGCGATGCTCAGCAAAAGGCCATAGTAGGTGCAGGAGAATCGCCATGACGCTGCCGTTTTCAGAATACGATGCTCGACATTATGTAACCCTTGACGTTGTAATGGGTTACGCTGAATGGTC
>DASWNL010000145.1:0-1956 GCA_036399215.1 Abditibacteriaceae bacterium | reverse complement strand
CATGCCAGTGCCCATTCCGAATGGAAAAATCATCCAGGCTTTACAGTTTTCGGCGTGGAAAGTTACATAGCAGTGCCGCTACGGCGCCGCGACCAAAGTTTCTTCGGCGTTCTCTGCGCGTTAGACACCAAACCCACCAAGCTTTCTGAAGATTATCTGGATATTTTCCATTTGTTAGCGAATTTAGTTTCGTTTGAAATGGAAGCCGAAGAGCGTGGTGAGCATCAGAACCGTGAATTACAATTGGCGCGCGAGGCAACCAGGGTGCGCGATCAATTCGTTGGCATTCTGGGCCACGACCTGCGGAATCCGTTAAACGCTATCGCGGTTGCCTCCGGCGTTTTGCAAACTGACCCGGCTTTAACAGAAGAAAACTTAATGTTAGCCCGCGTAATTGAGAAAAGTGGTCGCCGCATGTCGCGTTTAGTCGAAGACACCCTTGATTTAACGCGTAGCCAGGTCGCCGGCGGTATTTCCATTAAACCTTCGCCCAACGATTTGGGCGGAGTCTGCTTGCAGGTTCTCAACGAATTGCGTGTGGTTCATCCGCAGCGCGAAATTATCTTTGAAGATCAGGGCGACGGACATGGTTACTTCGACGAAAGCCGAGCCGCCCAGGTGATTTCCAACTTGCTTTCCAATGCGCTGCAACACGGTATAGAAAATCAAGAAGTGCGCTTGACCTTGCGCGGCGATGCCGAAAATATCATTGTAGAAGTTCACAACTTTGGTAAGCCGATTCCTGCGGAAAAGCAGCATTCGCTGTTCGACCCTTTCCAACGCGGCATTTTGCCCAGAGAAGAAGCGATGGGGTCGGCAGGTTTGGGTCTGGGCCTTTATATAGCCCGTGAAATCATGCGCGCCCACGGCGGAGATATTACTCTGACATCCAATGAAAATGGCACCACATTTTCCACCCACTGGCCGCGTCATAAATCTGCTTAAGTTGTCAAAGCCTTCCTCTTAAAAGGACATTCCATGAAATTTATTGCTTCTCTTGCTGCCTTATCGCTTGCATTTTCGCTTTCTCAAGCCCGTGCCGATTTCACTTTGCAGGACACGCCCGGCCAACACATGGACGTTTTACAGGACGGTAAAATCGTCGGGCGCTACATGTATGCCTACGACAAATCCAGCAAAGAAAGGCTGGCCGAAACTTACAAACCGTATCTGCACGTTTTCGATGCCGAGGGCAAAGCGCCCATTACCAAAGGCCCCGGCGGTCAATTTACCCATCATCGCGGCATCTTTATCGGCTGGAACAAGATCGCTTACAACGGCAAGACTTACGACCGCTGGCACATGAGCGGCGGCGAGCAGGTGCATCAAAAGTTTCTGAAGCAAGAAGCCGATGCTAATGGAGCCACAATCACCTCACAGGTCAATTGGAACGACGAAAAGGGCCAGCCTTTCATCGTTGAAGAGCGCACTATGAGTTTTCGCAAAGCGCCTACCCCGGCTTATGTTCTGATTGATTTTGCATCCAAAATTTCGCCGATTGGTGATGTCGAATTAAACGGCGACCCTGAACACGCCGGCATTCATTTTCGCCCCGCTCAAGAAGTTGATCCAAAGCAAACTTCTTATCTTTATCCGATTGAAGGCGCCAAGCCGCACGCCGATAAAGATTATCCCTGGGTGGGCGAAACCTTTTCTTTAAACGGCAACAAATACAGCGTGTTGCACATTAACCATCCGGGCAATCCCAAAGAAACGCGCTACTCCGCCTACCGCGATTATGGTCGGTTTGGCGCCTTCCCCGTCGCTAAAATCAAAGGCGGCGAATCGCAAACTTTTCAATATCGCTTCGCTATTGCGCAAGGCGAAATGTTTTCCGCTGAAACCATTCAAACCATCGCCAACAGTTTCACCGGCGAAAACCAACCGACACCAAAAACCACCAGCACGCTTTCAGAGCAACCCAAACCGGCGGCAAAATAATACGAAAGGAAAAGG
>DASWNL010000144.1:0-3241 GCA_036399215.1 Abditibacteriaceae bacterium | reverse complement strand
CCAAACTCACCTAACTTGCGCGCGAGGTTGCCCTCGGCACCGCCTTGATTGATATGCGTATCCCAACCACCGCTTTCGACAAACGCTACTTCCACGCCAACATCAGCTTTAACCAGTTGCGCCACTTGTTTCAGCGATTCGCCGTAGCGCCCGTTGGGATAATCGGCACCATTAGCCGGGGTATAAGGCTGCTTTTTGATGGACTCGACAATCTTTAAAGCTTCAAACGTATCGCGGCCCGTGCCATGCAGAACATCGCCAACAGCTTTGTCATACAGCGTTTCAAAACCGGCAGTGGCACCTGAAGAGGCGTTGTTCATCTTGTTGCGCCGCCTACCACCCACCATTGCCATCAGACTGGAATCTTTTACGCCGAATTGATCAAGATCGGGAATGGCTAAAGCATCTCCGCCGTGCAAAGCACGCGGCACTTGTCCGGTCATCGAAATCGCTTTGAAAAGCGAAGCGGCCTTGCTTTTATCTTCGGGGCAATTTTGTAGCGTGCGCGCCAACCAGCCGGTGCGTGCCGTTTTATCGCCGGGCAGGGCACTATCCATGTAATCCTGTGCATCGAAGTGCGAGCGCGTCGGGTTGGGCGAACCGACTGCTTGAATGGCTGCTAAATGACCGCCGGCATAAATTGGTTTGAGCATCGCTAAGCGCGGATGCAAGCCGAAAAAGCCGTCCAAATCCAGCACGCTATCTTGCCCTTTGCGCGCGATGGCAATGCCATTTACATCGCGCTGTCTGTAATAGTCTTTGTCGCCGTGCGGCACAATCATCGAAAGACCATCCACAGCGCCACGCTGGAAGATGCAAATCAGAATCTTGCGGCCACCCGTTGCGCTACGCGCGCGGTTTGGCTCGGCAGCCATAGCGGTGCGACGCAAAAACTCCGGCCCCAAAACCGGCGCGACCCCGACGGAAACCAAAGCGAGGGCACCTTGCTTCAATAAAATCCTGCGCGTGATATTCATGGTCGTTCCTTAGCGCCGTTGAAATTCGGGTGCGCCTAAAATCAAGGCGCATAATTTGGCGGGGTTAGCGGGTGTGTTTGCTGCGGGTAACTCTTTTTCTAATGTGGCGCGCGTGGAAGCACTCACTTCACCGCCTAAAATCTTGTTGAGCAGTAAATTTAGCGTGGCCCTGGCATCATCGCCCGGCGCGCCGTTTAACAAAGCTGTAGGAGAGGCCTGCACATCCATGATTTCGCCGCCGGTTAAGGCCAAAGCGAAATTTAATCGGGATATTAAAGCGCCTGCTGAAACCCATTCACTTGAATCTTCGGGCCAGCCATCCGGCGATTGATGCGCCCACAAAGGTTGTCCCATCTGTGCCAGTTGCAAAGGCATCGTGGTGCGGCCCGCGCCGCCACGGCCCAGACGATTCTTGTTGCCCACGCCGCCATCGCGCAAAGACGAAGCGCCATTAACTACCAATTGCAAGCGGCCTAATGGCTTATTGGAATCGGGAATATTTATCGTGCCGCCCAAAGCGCGCACACTCGAAACGGCATACTCAAAAGGCGATTTGATTTTGCCTTTGTAATAATCCGGCGACCAAAACTCCGGCGCATTTATCAGGGTTTGCATAACCTGCTTTAAATCGCCATCACTCTGGCGAAAAGTGGCTGCAACTTTCTCGATTAAAGCAGGTGGTGGTGTATCGGCCACAAAGCGCGTGCAAAGTTTCTGCGCGATGTATTTTGCCGTGGCAGGATGGCGCGCTAAGATGTCCAGCACCATTTCGCCATCACGCTGTCCACCGCCGGCAGGGATACGCTGGCCCAGCACGTTTTTTTCACTATTGTCGTGCATAAAAGGCACAAAGCGGAAGGTGCCTTTTTCGCGGTCAATTGTCCAGCCAGTCAGGCAGCGCGCTACTTCCTGCACGTCTTTTTGCGAATAGCCGCCGTCTACGCCAAGGGTGTGCAATTCCATCAATTCGCGAGCGTAGTTTTCGTTTAAGCCTCGCGGGCGCCGCCCTTTGTTTAGCTGTTTTTGCATCCGGCGTTTTGGCAACTCCGCGCCGTTCATCTCGCGGGATGATTGCGCGTTGTCCAGATAAATCAGCATCGCCGGGCTTTTGGCCGAAGCGCTTAAGAGGTCGCGGAATTTGCCCAACACATGAGGACGAATGGTTTCGCGGTCTTCGACAATTTTATAAGCGCGCACGGCGTTTTTCCGCACGTCCACATTGAAATGGTTGCTCCAAAAATCGCTCAACACTTCCTGCAACTGCCGGTTCGATTCAACAGCGCGTGTGATCTTAGCCACATTCAATTCGCCTAATGCTTGCGATGAAGTGCCGGGTGAAATTCCCGATTTTTCGATCTGCTCCAACAAGCGTTGTTGACTGGCGTTCAGTTGGGGCGCAGTTCTATTTTTCTCTTTAGCTTCACGAAAGCGCTTTAAAACGCCAACCGTGTCCGAAGCGAAAGCTAATTGCAATTGTGCAGGTGGCGCGTTCAAATGTTGAAGACGCGAAAGCTTGGCTGCTACGAGGGCATCGTCAATCCCTTGAGGCGCCAATTGCATTTCCATCCAACGATTCAAGCCTACTGCACGAATTTGCTCGACTTGGCCGGGGCGCGCCCCAAACGCCAGGCGGTTAAGCGCATGATGGATTTTTTGTTCCTCAGAAAGAGGTGCTTTCAAAGGCGCTTTGCCTGTTGACAGCGCAACCTGGGGTGCAGCTTTTAGAGGAGAGTCCAGAATTGATGCTACAGGCAGCAAAAGCAAAACCGATAAAAACAGTTTCATTACAACACCTCCAGTATTGAGCGAGAATTACTTCGTAAGTCATTCCTATGGACAGGGCGAATCAAAACCCGTTGCCACAAGAGTCGTAAAGAGTTGGTAAAGGTCGGTAAAGTTTGCTGCCAGAAACTAAAAGGACGCCTCACATACTCATGAGAGGCGTCCTTTTGGTTAGACCTTGCGATTAACTGGTGCGAATTAATTGGCGGGCTTGGCTTTCTTCTCAGCCGCTTGCTTTTCGCGGAAGGCTTTTTGCTTGGCGTTCCACTCATCCAGCGTCAGGCCAACGGCTTTTGCCAGAGATTCATTGTAAGTCTTGGTCGCTTCGCGCACTGCTTCTTTTTGAGCATCTGTCAAAGGCGTGCCCAAAACTTGCTCGATGCGCTTGATCTGCTGCATGGCCGGGCCATTCTGGTTTCGCTTGCCTTTACCCGCCTTTTTGTCGCCCGGTGCCGCAATTAACTGGCTGCCGGTGACAGCCA
>DASWNL010000143.1:0-7637 GCA_036399215.1 Abditibacteriaceae bacterium | reverse complement strand
GCTGTGGTTCTGGCCGATTTGGGCAACGCCACGAAAGTTGTTGAATTTCCCTTTGGCGATCCGCCACCTCTGGAAATCCCCGAAGGTGGCTTGTCTCTTGATGAAGAGCCGGAATCGGATAACGAAGTGCGCGACGACTTGAATCAAGAGTTTGTCTTTGACGTATTTAGCCTTGAACAGCGCCCCGTTCGGGATAACAACCCGCGCATGTTCCATGCTTTGCCACCCTTTACCATTTGCCTGACACTACACGCCACGCGGCGCACGCTTCAAGATTACGCCGTGCTTATGATTGAAAGCATAGACATCCGTGCCGTGCCCGACCCTATGGATCATCTAGAAGTTCAAAGCGTTGGTTAAAGCCTCCCCAATTATCCGGGGAGGCTTTATTGTTTGCGCCAGAAGCAATTTTGAGTCAGTTGTCAAATAGTTGACATTGAAACTGTCAACTATTTGACAGCAACCGACGAAGAAATTTGCTATTCTCGCCCTGAGTCACCCTTTGCGTGGCGGTTTTCGCCGTGCGTCAAAGGGCATTAAAAGGAGCCATTCATGCGAGCAAAAGGTCGTGTATGCATCGTTTTTGTGTCGTTGGCCGGTGCAGTAAGTCTGGGAATTTCTCAACAGGTTTTAACTCCGGCCTGGGGCGCCGATTGCGATTGTTCGGCTCCTGCCGAAGCGCCCGGCCAGCCATCAGGTGATAAACCGGCGAGTGATCAGCCTGAAGGTGACACGCCTGGAGGAAAAAAAGAGCCGGAGCAAACTGTTAAAACAGTCACCTCAAAGCGCTCCGAATCGGAAACGAACTTCGATTCCAAAACTCGAACGCTGAATCGAGAGATCACAACTGAAACCAAAGAAGTTTCAGGCCCGGTCGCGCCTGCGGCTTCTGGCGCTACCGCTAACGCTTCTGCCAGTGCTCCTCAAAAAGCACCCGGCTCACCGGCAGCCCTTAAGTTGAGCAAGTTCAAGAACGACACTCAGGAACAAGTTACTCTGTATTACTACAGTGATGTTGAGGGCTTGATGAGATACCTCAATCCTGCTGCGCAGAAACCGAACGCCGAAGCGGCGGATGCGGCCAAAACCGAGCAAAAAGAGTTAGCTAAAAAGCGCGGCGCGCTGATTGCGGCTCAATTGAAAGTCAATACGCTGCAAAGCTCCCTGCAAAACCTGATTGACTCGCAAAAACGAGTGCCTCAAAACCGTGACAAAGCGCTTGAGCGCTGGAAGGCGGCACAGCGTGATGTCCAGAGCAAAACCCGCACTTTTGACGAAAGAAAAAAGGCTCTGGAAGCAGCCCAAGAGGCCAAAGATAAGGCGGACACCGCTGTAACTGAAGCCGAGAATGCGTTAGCTGAAGCCCCGGACGAAGAAAAAGAAGCTGCCCAAAAAGAGCTTGACAAAGCTAAGAACGTCCAAAAGGCGGCTGAGAAATCCCTGGGAACCGCACTGGAGAACCGAGATGACGCTCAGTGCGATTTGTGCTTTGCACAACGCGCCAGTTCCGATGCGCAAAAGCAGTTTGAAAAACTTAATAAGCTGGCTGAAAATCCTTCCGACGAGGCCAACACAATACTGAAGGCTTTGGGCGATGCTCAAGGCGAAGTGGAAACAGCCAAAGCGACTCTGGGCCAGGCGCTGGCAGATGAATCGGCAGCCTTTGCCGCCAGCCGCGATAATCCAATTGCTTTGATGGCCAGAGGCGACAAGGACGCCGATCAACCGAATCAGAGGGTTGACCTATTCGCCTATAAAGACGCCCGCACCATCTTTATTCGGGGCGAGCGAAACGATGTGCAGGTGGTTAAGGATTTGATTGCCAAATTCGACCGGCCAACTCCCCAGGCACGCCTGGGTCTTTTAACGCTGCAACTCAGCAGCAAAAGCAACTCCAATGGCGCCCGCAGCATGAACCTCGCCGTTCAACAAATCGAAGAGATGCTTGGTGCCACCCGTGCCCGCATGGCTTTGGCACAAGGCATTCTGCGTGAGGTAATCAATGAAGAAGTCAATAAAATGGCTTTGACAAACGGGCACGGTGTGCTGTATGCCACTGCCCCCGATCCCGCCTACTTGCGCCGCATCACTTTTTACAATCCCGAAGTGGTGCAACGCCTGGGCATGGTGAACAGTGATGCCAGCCGTGTTCCATTCAATGAATTAAGCGCCGCATTGATTCTGCGTGCCAATGAAATTCATACAATCAAGCTGGATGATGTCGCTAAAAGATTGCAAGCTGATAAGACGAACTTCAACACCGCCACGAACAATATGGGTTTGTCCCAGGGAACGACCAATTACGTTCATCGCGCGATTGAAGATATTGCCGCGAAATTAAACGGTGCGCCGGACACGCAGGCGCAAAAGGGCATTGCCGACGATCTCATAGCACTAAGCCGGCAACTGGCTAATCCCGGTGTGTCCTGGCTGCGTAACAATTCGCAAGACGGTTTTCGCGTGGCTTTTTTGAAAGCCAACCTGCCCGATCCCGCAGGCACAACAACCCTGGGCGAATCGTTGCTTGTTTTGTCCCTGGCGCGCCGTAATACGGTCGCGAAAATTATTGATGAGTTTGAGTTACGTTTAAAAAATGCCCAGATTCCAACGGTTGAAGGTGAAATGCCCGTTCATTTCCCGCGTGGGTCACATCGTTTTTCGCAGTTGCGTGCGGTTCTCGGCGTGTCCTCTGGAACCGGTGTGCCGGATGATAGTTTAACGGCGGCGCAAAAAGAGATAGTTCTGGCATTGCAGCGCGTGGGGATCGGACGCGTGCGCACGATGGTTAGGCACAATGCTGAGCAACTGCATAGCATTGCCGCAGCGTTGAGAGTATCGCGATACGCTGAGCGTAGTGACTACGAGAAATTGAATCCTCCAAACATGGCTGGTCAAGCAGGCGCTGTCAATCACATCAAGGATCAGCCACTGCCCCGCAATTTAGAGACGACGCCACCTGTCCCTCTTACCGAGCAGGATTTAACCTGGGGCACTATAGAGGGGCAGCGACGGGCACAGGCAATTTTGCTTTCTGAAGCGAAACAGTTAGTGCTGGAAACCTTAGTCGCCATTCAGTGGCTAAGCGACGAATACAATTTGCCTTTGATAGACAAAGAGTTCTTGGACGTGGACCCGATCCTTCATTTTATGCAAATCACGCCTCAGACGTTTGCTTCGGCAGAGGGCATGAGCATGATAGAGCGCCTCAGCGCGGAGATGGATGCCCTATGGGCACCGGATGTAACCAATGCGCGCATCGCAGCGGCGGATGAAATGCTCAAGCGCATCATCATCGCTGCCGAAGATGACATGGATCGAAATTTCGTGCGGCCTATGGTGGACGATTTGATCAACCAGGTGCGGCGTAAAGGCGTGGCAGTTGGCGTCATGCAGCGCACGCAAGTGTTGGCAAGCAATCGCCTCATTGCGCGCACAGAGCCTCGTGGCACGGCGCAG
Organism: Abditibacteriaceae bacterium; assembly: GCA_036399215.1. GTDB lineage: Bacteria > Armatimonadota > Abditibacteriia > Abditibacteriales > Abditibacteriaceae > DASWNL01. Next base: position 4,181 of record DASWNL010000143.1, on the reverse strand, counting down.
TTGGCCTTAGGTCGTGAAACCGATGCTATTTTAGGAGCGCAGACCCTGTTGGACTTGGGCAAGATGGGCTTAGGGGGCGCGACCGGTGTTCTGGGCACCGCTGCTGCTGTAACACAGGGCACGCTAAAAATTGCCAAGCAACTGCCGCCGGAAAAGAATCCTGAACTTTATGGCCTCGAAACCGGCGGTTCTTTTACCATTTTGCCTGTCATTGATCCTTCCGGCCAAGCGCTACGCTTCCGCTTCGATTATGTGCTGAACACGCCGGTGCATGATCCTAAGGGCACCGTCAATCCGCAAATGCCGACGCTGACGCAAACTACCAACACCGAAGTGCAGTTGAGCAACCTGGAAATTCGCTCCATTGCCGATTTCGATGCGACGGTGCAATTGGGATTGACAGAGCGCTATAAAGGCGGCATTCCCATCCTCAATGATATTCCCGGCATTCAGAAACTGCCTTTGATTGGCTGGTTCAACTTCACGCGCGGCAAGGCGCCTATTGCTCAAAAGAGCATTTTAGTGGGGCAGGCCACGATTTACCCCACTATCGGCGACCTGACCAACCTGTTGACTCCACTCGGCCCGCGCCGCATTGGCGGTGCAGGCGATAATAAAGAAGCATCTTCCGGCGTTGAATCGGCGAGAAGCGCTGCTGCCGAAGCGAAACAATATGAAACAATGGCTACAACTGCAAGAAAGGCAGCCGAAGAAGCCAGAGATGCCATCAAAGGCCTGAAAACCAAAGAGGAAAAACAAGCCAAAGCGCAGGAAGCAGAAGCCAGAGCGCTTGAAGCAAAGTTCGCGGCGGATGAGGCACAAAAGGCTTCGCTGAGGGCCGCAACTTACGAAGCGGAGTCAAATGTCGCTCATGAAGCGGCGCAACGAGCTTTGAATGAGGCAGCCAACAACGTGGCACAAACGACCGGTGACCGCGCGCGGGCCGAACAGATAGCGGCGACAGCGGCGAGAGCCGTGGCCAGCAATGCAACGGCGTTAAATGCCATTAAAACGGCAATAGGAGAAGCGAAAACTTCTGCCGAGAACGCCAAAAATGCACAATCTGGGGCCGAAACAGCGGCAAAGACAGCGAGAACCGAAGCGGACAAATAAATCTTGGTAAATCGCCCTGAAATACGGTCGGCTATCGGAGGATTAAGTGGCGGGTGCAAACGCACCCGCCACTTTTGTTTTACAAATGCCGAATGACGGCTAAAATGTTCTGTGTGAAAGACGCAATCATTCTTTTTTCGCATGGCAGTTTGCTCTGCGGTGCAGGCGAAACGCTAAAGCGTATCGCCGCTTTTATGCGCGAACGGGGCGATGCGCCTATCGTCGAGCCGGGTTATCTCAATTACTCCAAGCCGCCTTTTGCAGAGGCTGTAGAATCCTGTGTTCAACAAGGCGCAACACGCGTTATCGTAGCGCCGTATTTCTTAGTGGCCGGCAAGTTTGTCCAGGTTGATTTAAAGCCGAAGATTGCAGCCGCCCGCGAAAAATTCCCTGATGTTGAATTTCGTCTGGCGGGCGCGATGACTTCGCATTCGTCTTTGACCAAAGCGATTATAGATTGCGCGCGTCGCGCTGCGCTGCCTGCACAATGGCGGGATATTTGGAACACCGCGCCTCGCTTTTGTCAGAGCAACCCCGATTGCCCGCTTTACGATACGCCAAAATGCCCGGCGACAAATGCAAGCAGTCGGCAGTCGGCAGTCGCCAGTGAGCAGGTAACATACAACTTAGGAGAGGCGGTTTCAGACTACCGCCTCCAGTCATCTACTTCACTGCTTGTTATGGTGCATGGTAGCCCGCGCCCGGAATCGAATGAAGCTATGTTTCAAGTGGTCGAGCAAGTGCGGCAGCGTGACATGTTTGAACGCATAGAAGTTGGCTTTATGGAGTGCAATGAGCCGGATATTCCAACAGCGATTGAAAACCTGCTGGCGCAAGGCGCGCGAAAAATTATTGCGGTGCCCTATTTCTTACACGCGGGCACCCATGTCGCCGATGACTTGCCGGGCTTGCTGGAAGCGGCACAGGCCCAAAACCCAGATGTCGAATTTTTGATGGGCGATTACATCGGGCGCGATTTGCGTGTGGCTGATGTAATGCGCGACCGCGTGCGCGAAACTCTGGAAAATCAATAGAACGCGGATTTCATACGCGGAAACGGCGGATTTTCGCAGAAGATAAAAGCACAGTTCTTTTTCTTTCCGCGCAAACCAAAGCTGTTTCCGCGTATGAAATCCGCGTTCTATTGACGGGACATATCTAAAAACCGGTTCGCAATTCAAAGCTCAGGTTGCTGCGCGCTGTGTTGTAAGTCATGCCATAAGCGAAGGCTTTGTAAGTGCGAAGCAGGCCGAAACTGGCATCGCGCAGGTCTTTACGGTCAATGTCATAGCGAAAATCTAAGGGAATCGCGTAGCGCGGCGAATATTGAAAGTCAAGCGTAGCGCGCACTTCGCGAGGAATTTCTACCTCATCAAAGCGAAACGGTGTATCGCCGCGCAGTTTGGTGTAACGATACAAAAGAACGCCGCTCCATTTGGACAAGAATTTTCCATCGTAACCGATCTCATAGCCACTGGTGCGATAGCCCAGGTTCGCAAACGAATAGCGCGCTGTGGAAGCGAATAAATCAATATATGGCCCGGAAGGCACGGTGCGGTCTCGGTTCGGAAAACGCGTCGTGAAATGCACGCCCGCCATGCGCCGGCTGGAGCGAATGGTGCCGCTACCCGGCGTGTTAATAATTTTCTCTCTAAAGTCACCCCAACTGCCTTCAAAGCGAATTCCCGTCTGGCGATTGCCCGGTAATTTTAATAAGCGCACGGTTGGTGAATTGTAAGATAGTTCCGGCAAGCGGTCTAATTGAATGCGATTGGTAAGCTGCGTAGTAATGATGTCTTTCACCTGGCCGCGCAACGCCAATTCTCCCAGGCCATTATTCAACTCCAGCCCAGCGCCGCCGCGAAAACCTAAATTGGCCGAGGCGCCCAAATCGGTCACGAAAGATAGGCCATTGACCGTTTTGTTCAGGGGAAAGCGCAGCCTCGTGGTCACCAGGAGACGGTCAGTCGAGTTCAGCGACAGGCTGGGCACAATAGAAAATCCCATTGGCTGACGTGAACTGCCAAATTGACGCGAAGCTTCGCGCTCCGGGATAAAACTTGGTATGGGAAGCAGGCGCCTGTTTTTGAAATACAACGCGCCGCCTTTGAGACGCACGGAGGGCGATCCATCTTTACGCGGCACGGTAATCACTACCTGGCGGGCACGCACATTCAAAGGCGGCACGCCATAGATTTTGTCTTCTTCCGGTGTTTGCATACCGGGACGCAAAACGACATTGCGCGCGATGTATTTGTCGCCGTTGATGGTGAGATTGGCAACGTTTAATTCAAGCTCAGCCATCTCCACCGCAGCGTGATCAAGTTGCCCCTTACGGCTTTTGAAATCAAAGTCCAAATTATCGCCGCGCAAGGTTTCGGTTACGGTTTCGCGCACGTAGCGCGTTGGCAAATGCGAGGCGCGCATCAACTTGCGCGCATGGACGCGCTGGCGTTTAATCGTGACGGTGCCCGAAGCCTTTACCGTTTGGTTCTCGGTATCCACCCGCACCGATTGCGCCGTGATTTCACCGACGCTGGTCAAGAATCGCGCATTGCCTTCTAAAACAATAGCGCCACCTTCATAGCTCACTTTATCGGCGGATAAACGCGAACGGTCAACAGGCATAATCTCTTTGCCTGCCGGTGTTTTCGGCACTACAACCCGCGTGCCCGGCGCGCTATCGCCTGGCGCGGCTATTGAGGGCTGCGTGTCAGGAGATGGTGTATTTGTTGATTGCGCAACAGATGGAAAAACCGTGGCAAGCGGCACAATCAAGAGCAGTGAATAAGAAAAGTTGTAAAACGGCGGGCGCAGTTGTGAAGGAAGACGCGAGAAAGGCATCCCACAGAGTTACAACAAGTGCCGCCGCACTGTCAACTACCATTATTACAGGCCCAAAAAAAGCGCCGTCCAACTTATCTAAAGTTGAACGGCGTTAAAGCATTTTAAGATTTTCAAAACTTGACGCTGATGCCGCCGGAAACCAGACGATTATTGGGGTTATTGCTGCGCGCTGAGAACATTTGCTGGTAGGTGAGATTAAGCGAAACGCGGCGCGTCACTTC
>DASWNL010000142.1:0-2788 GCA_036399215.1 Abditibacteriaceae bacterium | reverse complement strand
CATTCTACGCACCGGAGGGCAGTCCAGGTGGTTCTACAATAATGGCAATACCTCGCGCTTGATGTTCACCACCTTCGCTGACCTGCGCTTTGAAGCGGACAATCCCAATTTAGGTGGCGGCTTTCACATCCACTCAACAGGCCATGAGCAAAGCTTTAGTTTCTTTCGCTGCCGCTTTCACAACTTGCAGACCGTGCTGCTGATGACCGGCACGGTCGGTAACGACAGCCACCGCTTCTTCAACTGCCACATTACTGAAATCACCAACAAGGTCGTCCACTGGGAGAATCCGCAGGCTGTTAACATCGACTTTTTCGGCACCAACATCGAGTTGATTTATGGTGATATGTTCTATGTGGGCAAAGGTGGAGGTGGTGACCTGCGCGTATATGGCGGAAGCCTGATAATGGTCAACAAGCCCGGCGACACGACGCCTCACTACCTTCTCTCTGTAGAGCCTTCTAATTTTGTCGGCTCCGGCAACGCCACGTTTCAATTCGACGGCATCCGAACAGAAATGCGCTCTACACAAAGTTGTCTGGTGCGCGCCGAAGATGGAGGCGGCTTTGGTGATGTCTTCGTCTTCTTCAACAATTGTAATCTTTTTACGACACAGGGCGAGGCTCGCGAAGGCGTGCGTATAGGCATCAGCCGGCGCGTAAATTTCATGCAATGCACTCTACCGCACGAATTTAACTACACCATCGCGGCTTCGGCAGCGGTAGCGAATGATTTCCCTTTGACCGGGTGGATTGACTTCCGCGACTGCCGGGTGCCTCCGAACCTGCGCGACAAAGTTAAGTTCGCTACTCCCTACGGTCGAGTCCGGGCACAAGACTGCCATGAATACGCAGATAAGAAACTCCCGCCTAAGCCCCTTGTATCACCCGATTTTGACTACAAAGGTGCAGAGACAGGAAAGCAGAATGAAAGGAATAGTCTGAGATAGTTCATACCCCACCGTGACGAGACTCAAGCCGCCGAACAAGATGCTGCATCTTATTGCCTTCAGTTGCGCTCGTTCCTCGTCCATCTCTCGGACAGCGCGTTTAGCTTCTGTCGAGGCTGATTATTTATTTCGGTTACTCATCTGTCCCAACCACCAAAGCCGCTTCTCTTCTCGATTGAATCAGGGCAGCAATTAAATCATCGAGACGGCCTTGCATGATTTGATCGAGGTTGTTGCTTTTGAAGTTGATGCGATGGTCGGTGAGGCGGTTTTCGGGGAAGTTATAAGTGCGGATTTTGTCGCTGCGGTCGCCACTTTTCACCTGGGCACGGCGCACGCTATCGCGCTCTTGCGCCTGTCGTTCGCGTTCGGCTTCGTAAAGGCGCGAGCGTAAAACGCGCATGGCTTTTTCTTTGTTCTGGCGCAAACTGCGTTCGTCCTGACAGGTCACGACGAGGCCACTGGGCTTGTGAATCAGGCGCACGGCGGTTTCGTTCTTTTGCACGCTTTGTCCGCCCGCGCCCGATGAGCGCATGGTTTCGATTTCGATATCGTCGTCTTTAACATCCACATCCACTTCTTCGGCTTCGGGCAAAACGGCGACACTGGCGGCGCTGGTGTGAACGCGGCCTTTTTGCTCCGTCGCCGGCACGCGCTGCACGCGATGCACGCCACTCTCACCCTGCAACGCTTCCCAGGCACCCTTGCCCTGCAAGCCGAAAACGATTTCTTTGATGCCGCCCATTTCAGCTTCAGAGAGTGAAATCGGCTCGGTTTTCCAGCCTCGCACTTCAGCGTAGCGCGTATACATGCGATATAAATCGCCCGCCCACAACGCCGCTTCTTCGCCGCCGCTGCCCTGGCGGATTTCGATAATAACGCCCCGGTCAGCATCTTCGTCTCTCGGCAAGATCGCTTCCATTAAGGCGATATTTTGCGCTTCGATTTGCGGCGTGAGTTCGGCAATTTCCAGTTCAGCAAGTTCGCTAAGTTCGCCCAGTTCGGGGTCGTTTAAAGTCGCCTGGGCTTCGGCGAGTTTGGCTTCGAGTGCCGTAATGGAATTGACTAATTTGGCGAGTGGTTCGAGGCGCGCCCGCTCCTTGCCGATACGCGCTCGCGCCGTGCTGTCGGAGAGAACTTCGGCGTCGGATAACTGCTCCGTCAAATAGTCGAAACGGTCAGCTAAGGCTTTGGCTTTTTCTATCATAGCGATTAGCGGTTAGCGGTTAGCCATTAGCTGATAGCCCAAAGGCTCATCGCTAAACGCTAAACGCTCACAGCTTTTAAATTCCCGCAGGTTGGGCGGCAGGCTCTTCAATAGGTTCTTGCGTGCGGCGATCAAAATCGGCTTCGGCGTCAAGGATGGCTTGCATCGCAACGCAGGAGACTTCGAGTTGCTCATCATTGGGATGCCGCGTGGTTAAGCGTTGCATCCACAGGCCCGGAATCATCAGGGTCTGCGCGGCTTTTCCAAACCTCGGATGCGCCGTCAACTTGATAATTTCAAACGAAATCCCGGCCACTACCGGCAAAAGCGCCAGGCGCCACAAGACACGCGGCAAGTGGCTTTCTGTCCACGGCAAAAACGAAAAGCAAATCACGCTGACGATGATGGTGAGCAGCGCAAAGCCAGTCCCGCAACGCGGATGCGGCGTATCGAAAGGCCGCGCGCTATCGGGCGTAATCGGCAGGCCGTTTTCGGCAGCGAAGACCACTTTGTGCTCGGCGCCGTGATACTCGAAAACGCGACGAATGTCAGGGCGTGTGGCGATTACGGCAACGTAGGCGATGAAAATCGCCAACTTGACGACACCTTCGGCCAGGTTCAGCAGAATGCGA
>DASWNL010000141.1:0-5639 GCA_036399215.1 Abditibacteriaceae bacterium | reverse complement strand
TATCACACTGCACTACGACTACGCGAATAAGAGAAGTGGGAGAAGCGGACATAAGGAAGTTAAGTGAAAAGGTGCTTAACGAGTTACTTTATCAAATAAACTGGCTTTGTTCTTTGGCTCAGGGTTTTGTTTCTCCCTTTGTCTCTTCATTTACCGCAAGTCGTAAGCCAGTTTGTTACGATTTCACCATGAGGCCATGTATTATGAAGCCATGCACCATCGCCCTGGATTGCCGCACTGCTTTATCACCAAAAACCGGCGACCGCACCTACACCCTGACTTTACTGCGTGGCCTGGCACAATTAAACCTTGACCCGGCGCAATGGAAGTTTCAATTGCTGCTGGATACGCCTGATGCCGAAGGCGTTTTACCTTCATCACTATGCTTTGAAAAAGTCATTCTAAACGCACCTAATTCACGATTATGGACGCTGTGGGCCTTGCCTCAGTGGGCTAAGCAAAACAAGCCTGATCTCATTCATTTACATTATCTGGCGCCGCCTTTTCTGCCCTGCCCGTTTGTGACGACGATTCACGATGTCGTCTTTCGCGCCCGCCCACGCACCTTTCCCCCTTTACACCGCACCATTATGAATCTGGGAATGCCCGCCACAGCCCGACGCGCGGCGAAAATCATCACAGTCAGCGAATTTTCCAAGGACGAAATTGTTCGCTACCTGCGCGTGCCTGCTTCAAAAATCGCAGTCACTTTCAATGCCGTGGATGAACGTTACTTGAAGCCAGTTTCCGCAGAGCAAATACAACTTGCGCGCCAAAAATATCATATCGGCGATGCTCCCTATGTGCTGAGCGTCGGCGTGCAACATCCCCGAAAAAACGTGGCCCGTTTAATTGCCGCATTTGAGCAACTAAAAACAAAACATCCTGATTGGCCGCATCAATTAGTCATTGCCGGCAAAATTGGCTGGGGTGACAACTCAAAACTTAAAAATCAAGACTCAAAGCTTTTCATTGGCTATGTAGCCGATGAAGATTTGCCGGCGCTTTATGCGGGTGCGGCGTGCTTTGCTTATCCGAGTTTGTATGAAGGTTTCGGCCTGCCGATTGTCGAAGCGATGAGTTGCGGCGCGCCGGTTCTCACCAGTGACCGAGGCGCCATGAAGGAAGCTGCGGGCGGCGCGGCCCAGGAAGTCAATCCTTACCAAATGAGCAGCATTCAATCTGGGTTAGAAGCCGTTTTGAGTGATGCAAACTATGCCGAGCAATTGCGCCAGCGCGGCCATAAACGCGCGGCGGAATTTACAGTTGAGAGATTAGCGAAACAGACGCTACGGGTGTATAGGCAAGTGCTTGACCTTAACTCCGCTTAACAAAGCGGCGCAACAAGCGAAAGCTCTGACGCAGCACTTCATATAAAGGGCGTGTCAGGGACGATTTTGACAGCGCAAACACGGCTTCGCCGCTACGCCCTTTCAATGCCCGTAAGTGCTGTCTAACAAACCAGGGCTGGCAGCGTAACGATAAAGTAAAACGCCCGGCCCAACTTAGCGGCGCGTAAGCCGGTGATCTCATTAAGTCTCGATGCGCTTCGAGGCCTAAAACCAACATAAAAATCGGCGCGTAAAAAGCAGGCTGCCCCAGCGTTTTTAAAATATTTCGATAGCTACTACTGGCGCCGCCCAGAGTGCGATGAATGCGCGTTTCATCCAACACCTGCACTTTGCCTTGATATGCTAAAACCGCCATCAGCAGCCAATCGCCGCCTACTACATTGCGCAAAGGCATGGCGTTCGCTAAATTGGCGTGGCGCATCACGCCATAGAACATCGCATTATCATCTACCAGTTGATAATACGCTCTTACACGCGACGTGCCTTTTTCCTGCTCCAGGCTAAAGCCGGGCCTTTGGTAATCGAAGGCTTCGCCCTGATAATAATGGGCACAACCATAGGCTAACACGTAGTGGGAATGCTCTTCGAGCCAGCGCACGCAGCTTGAGACATAATTGAGATCAAACCAGTCGTCATCGCCCAGCCACAGAAAATACTCACCACGAGCCTCATTGAAAACTGTGTTGAAGTTGGCCGTTCCGCCCCGATTTACCGGCTGCCGAAAGTAGCGGAGGCGTGCATCACGCGCCGCATAAGCGCGGCAAATTGCTTCGGTGCCGTCGGTCGAAGCGTTGTCAGAGATGATGAGTTCGATATTTTTATAGTCTTGACCCAACGCCGATTCAATAGCGCGGCCAATCAGCTTTTCTCGATTGTAAGCTGGCAAACCGATGGAAACTAAAGGCGAGTTGATCATTGTGCAATCAACTCGCGTAGAACACTGCATACTCTTTGCACCTGCTCACGTATTAAGCACAAAGCCGAAGGTAAATTCACGCCACGCACGCCAAGGTCATAAGCCACGCGATTTCTCTTTTGCGCTTCTTGCGCCGAGGGCAAACCCGCATAAGCCGGCAACGCACTCAACGGATGAAAAAACGGGCGTGAATCAATAGCGCGCTCTTTCAAAAATTCCATGACCACCGTTTTATCCAACCCTGTCGCTTTATCGAACAGCGCCGTTACCATCCAGTAAGAGTTTTTCGTGTTGGGCGGCTCAAAATTCAAAGTAATCTCTGATAAATCTTGCAACTCTTCCCGATACCATTCAAAGATTTGGCGCTTGCGCTCGACCAACTCTTCAATGCGCTCCAACTGGGCCAAACCCATCGCCGCCTGCATCGCGCTCATTTTATATTTATAGGCGACTTCGGTATTGAAAAACTGCACGTCACCCGGTGCGCGGCCATGATCACGCAAAAACAAAACGCGCCGGTAAATTGCTTCATCATCTGTTGCTAAAAGCCCGCCTTCTCCGGTTGTCAGAGTTTTCGAGCCATGAAAACTAAACACGCCGGTGCGTCCCAGGCTTCCGGCACGGCGCCCTTTGTGTTCCGAACCAATCGCTTCGGCGGCGTCTTCGATAATCGCAATGTTATGGCGCGCTGCAATGCGGCCAATCGCTTCATAATCGGGCATCCCGCCGTATAAATCCACGGCGATGACAGCTTTAGTGCGCGGGGTGATGCAACTTTCAAAGGAAGCTGCATTTAAACACCAGGTTTGAGAATCCACATCGCAAAAAACCGGCGTGGCACCAACATAGCTAATCGGCGCTGAAGAGGCAATCCACGTTGCATCCGGCACGATGACTTCATCGCCGGGGCCGGTATTGAAAGCCAGCAGCGACAAATGTATCGCTGAAGTGCAAGAGGGCAAGGCCACGCAAAAGCGCACGCCTAAATAATCGGCGAAAGCCTTTTCAAAGTGCTCGTGATATTTATTTGCTTGCCCATACCAGGCCGTCGCGGCGGCATCGCTCACATAAGCGATTTCTTTTTCCGTGATCCAGGGGCCAGCAATGGGAATGCGGTTCATTTCAGTCTTTGACGCACTTCAAATAACCATCCGGCGCGACGGTAATCAAGAGTTTGTCGGGAATCGAAGCATCAATTTGGAAGCGGTCATTTTTGGTTAAAAATTCGCGCACGGCTGTTTTAGGATTGTCGCCCACACCCCAGGGACGCTCCGGGAAGAAATCATCCGGCATATCTTCAATGATGGTATCGAAAACTACCAGGTAACCCCCTTTTTTGACTAATGGCGAATACAATTCCAATTCGCGTAATACATGGTTGTGCGTATGGTTGGAATCGAGAATCAGCAGCACGCTTTTACCCTGCGCATATTCATGCACTTGCCGCGCAATCTCTTCATCAACAGAAGAACCTTCAAGCATAGTAATGCGCTTATACATCGAATGCTTTTCAATTTCAGTGCGATTATGCGCGCGGATGTCAACATCTACGCCTAAAACCGCGCCGTGTCCTATCATCTCGCAAAGAGATGCATAATAAATCAGCGAACCACCATGCGCGATGCCGGTTTCAATAATCACATCAGGTCGCGTTTGCCAGATGATCTCCTGCATGGCGATCATGTCCTGCGGAAATTGAATAATAGGGCGGCCCATCCAGGTGAAATGATAGGAATATTCATGCTGAGAACTGGCAACGAACCACTGGTGAGTGAGTTGTTTTAGTTCTTCATCAGCAGCGAGTAGCTCAATCTTTTCCTGATTGCGTTGTAAGAATTCTCTTGATAGGTCAGTCACTCGGCACCTGTGGCACTTTTATAATTTCAACTCGCACTTCATATTTTCCGTCATTATCAATAAACCAGGCTGCCGGATGTGGCGCGAATGTGCGTGCCCGGATAAGATTCAATAATTCTCGTGCCTGGTAATTTTGATTCAAGTTAATCTGCGACGCTGCTTCTATCTCCCTTGCGTAGTGAAAGCTGCCCATTGATAAATTTTGCGGGACGCGTGGAATCTTTCCACTTTTTATAATTGCGAAATTTGCCTCGAATAACTCTAAGATAGCTTTTTGAGCCTTTTGGTAAAGAGTTTGTCCATTGTCTTCCCACGTCGTTTCAATAAGCGATTGAAAAGCTATGTCGCCATTGTCTATGCCTTCGTCAACCCAGTGAATGCTAACTCCGGCAGGAGTTTCTGTGGCTAAGGCCCAAAAGTTTGGATGCTTGCCTCGATTGTAAGGCAAAAAGCTGGGGTGAAAATTCAAACACCCCAAACGGGGAATCCCAATGAGCTGCCTTTTGATAATATAGGGCCACCATGCCAGCAGTATTAAGTCAAGACTGGCATCCTCTAAAGATTGTAAAAGGCCTTCGCTATTTAATGCATTGCTTTCATAAACCGTAGGGGCGTTCGCGCATTTTATGATTTGCTCATTGAAATTACCTCTATCTTGCGAGTCCAACACCAGACAGGCGAGTGGTTCGTCCCTATCACCAAAGAAACGGGCAACTTCGCAACCCACTTTATCACAGGCAAACAAAGCAATATTCACAACTATCCCTCTTAATTAATACTTTGGACGTTCTTCCCAGGTCAGGAAGCACCGGTCTTTTTCGGCGATAACACTGACAGGCAACGGCCACTCGATGGCAAAAGATGGATCATCAAAGCGCACACCGCGCGCTGAGGGCGCGTAATAGAATGTCGAGATTTGATAGAACACTTCGCTGTTATCCTGCAAGGTCTGAAAGCCGTGCGCGCAGCCTTGCGGGATGTAAAGCATTTGCCTGTTCTCGGCGCTTAATTCAACAGCAAACGAGTTTTTAAATGTAGATGAATCAGGGCGTAAGTCGAGCGCTACATCATAAATTGCGCCACTTGTGCAACGCACCAACTTAACCTCGGCGAATGGCTCATCCTGCCAGTGCATCCCGCGCAGAGTGCCAGCCTTGCGATTAAACGAAATGCTGCACTCCGGCCAGAATGTATGCAGGTCTCGCGGAGCAAACTCATCGGCATCGAACACGCGGGCAAAAAAGCCGCGCTCATCCTCAATGCGTTCGGGTTCAATAAGCCAGACACCGGAAAGGGGCGTTTCGTGGAATTTCATGGCCGTGTTTGTTTCTAAAACGCCTTCTTTATTTTAAAACTTCCACCTGAGGAATGGGGATAACGAACTGCCCGCCCCAATCGCGAATGTGCTGCATTTGCGCCATGATCTCTTCCTTGAGATTCCAGGCTAAAATCAGCAAATAATCAGGCTTTGTTTCATCGAGTTTTGCCGGTTCGTAAATGGGAATATGCGTGCC
>DASWNL010000140.1:0-3252 GCA_036399215.1 Abditibacteriaceae bacterium | reverse complement strand
CAGGGCGCGGCGTCATCACCTCATAAGCGCGCGTGTCGCCGAAATCGAAAATGCTCTCAATCAACTCACGATTATCGGCTTCTATCAAGCCTGATGCCTGGGCGCTTTCGACCAACTCGCGGATTTCGTGTTCACCTTCGTTGGCTTCGCTTTCTTCAACGGGACGTGCCTTCCCTATTCCAAAAGGCCGCAAAAGCAGTGAGCCGACAAAGAGCATAAGTGCCACGATCGGATATAATATCAGCACCAAAAGACGGGCGGGTTTCACCCACCACAAGCGCACCTGCGTGCCGGGTCGTTCGACCAAAAGACGTGGCGCGATTTGTCCAAAGGCAATAACGCACAGCACTACAGCGCCACATAAGCCCACAACTTCGACTTCGCTTTCCAAACGATTTTCGGCCAGCCATAAAGTAATTGCCGCCGCCGCCAGAAGCGGCAAATTGGCTGCGATAGTAACTGTCGCAATGAACTTTTGGGCATCGCCCGATAGCTCACCGGTTAGCGCCTGCGCCGTGTTGTTTTCATCCGCTGCGTGCATTTGCAACAAATGGCGCAAACGCACGCGATTGGTCGCCGCTAAGGCCGCTTCCGAAGCCGCAAACAGCGCCACTAAAAATAAGCAGCCGCCTAAAGCAATGAGTAAGGTCGTAGTTGAAAGCATGGTTTTCGCGTAGCCCAGAAAGAGCTGCCTGATTAGGTGTTCAAATCTCAATCACAGCCTATATCAAGATCAATCTTCGTTATCTGTCTCTGTTTGCTCTTTTTGATTAACCACAATCTTCACTTCTTCGATGCGTGGGCCGCTCATGGCAATTACTTCGAGTTCAAGCGGCAAATTGCCGGCTTCGCCAGCTAAAGTGTGGGCACCTAAGGCGGGCACGGTTTCAAACAAGCGCAGGGCCAAAGTCGCTAAAGAAATCGAATCTTCGGCGTCATTGCCGTCACTGCCTATCAAGCGAGCTGTGCCGCCAAAACTGCGCGTCCAAAACCGTTCAAAGTCACGCACACTGACACCGGCATCACAGGCAACAGCCAACACGCCGTCGTTTTCGGTGATGCGCAAAGATGGTTCTTCGGTATCATATTCGTCCTGGATTTCGCCGACTAACTCTTCGAGCAGGTCTTCGATGGTGACAAGCCCGGCAGTGCCGCCATCGCCATCTACGACAATGGCAAGCAGCGAACGCTGACGACGTAACTCTTCGAGCGTGGCCGAAATGCGCTGCATGGGCGGCACAAAATACGGAGGGCGAATCACATCGCGGGCGCGTTTGATGGTTGCAATTTGTGGGTCGCGCAGGTGCGGAATCAAATCTTTGACTGCGATAATGCCGATAACTTTATCGGGGTTTCCTTCCCATACAGGCAAGCGCGAATGCCCTTCGCGCATGGCAATTTCCAGCACTTGCGCCAGGCTTGCATCGGCATCAATGCCTACAATATCCACGCGCGGTGTCATCACTTCACGCACCAGTCTCTCACGGAATTCCATCGCGCCTTCAAGAAGAAAGCGCTCTTCCTTTTCGATGACGCCTTCCTCTTCAGCCGTGGCCAGAGCGGTGCGCAGTTCGCCTTCGGTGACCTGCGGCGCCGCTTCTGGGCGCGCGCCAAAAACGCGGGCCAATCCCCGCCCCAGGAAGTGCAAAACCCAAAGCAGCGGCCTTAAAAATTGAAGGCCCAGTTGCACCAATCCGCCACCACGCAAAACCAGCGCTTCGGCATGGCGCGCCGCAATTAAAAGCGGCAGCACTTCCGCCACAAATAAAAGCCCGACTAAAGCTATGGGCAACATCCAATCGGCCCAATCTCCCTCGCGTGCCAGCCATGTCAAAAGCGAGGCTGCCGTCCAGAGAGTTATCGTAGTGACAGTTAGAAAGAGCAGCGATAAACGTTCGGGACTTTCTTGTAAGCGCAGAGCGCGAACCAGGCGTATTTCTAACGGCGAGCGGCGCTTGTTTTCTTTCGCTTGTTCCTTTTGGTTGCGGCCATTCTCTGCATTAGCCGCTGCCTGATCACGCCTTTCGTCGTGTTTTTCGTCACTGGCTCGCTCTTGCTCATCATCCAACAAAGCCCGCAACCGCGCCCGCGAGACAGCCCCAAACGCTACTTCCAAAGCCGTGTAGACGGCCTCACAAAGCACGCAAATAATCGCAAGAGCTAAAAGCATAAGAATTAAAAGTGCAAAATTAAAAATGCAAAATGAAGTTTTTGCATTTTTCATTTTGCACTTTGCATTTTTTCGGTGATCTCCTCCTGCCAGCGCCACATGACGCGGCGGTCAGCGGCACGAATATGATCGTAGCCCAGCAAATGCAAAGTGCCGTGAACAGCTAAAAACTCCAGTTCGCGCTGCAGGGAATGATTTAAGTCGTGAGCCTGACGAGCGGCAGTTTCCAGCGAAATCACCAGGTCGCCCAGTGATACTATCTGCTCCATCTCAGGAGAGGCGAAAAGAGAAGCCTCTCCTTCCCACAGGGAAAAGGACAGCACATCGGTGGGCTTATTTTTTTGGCGATAGTCACGATTCAGCACCACCATTTCATCGTCGCTGATCAGGCTTACATCCACATTATAAGGGTGTATTCGTTTCGGGTCAGGTGCGTCTTCGTTGGGTGTTAGCATCGAAGGAGTTTTATGATTTCGCGCGTTCTTTAGGGGTTCCAACAGGGGCGGCGCGGTGTTCAGTGTTACCGTGATCGCCTGGCGCAAGGATTGGTTGATTATCCGCCGTGTGCAAGGCACTTCCCGTAACGCCGTTTCGTTTTGCGCGCTGCTCGCTAATCGTTTGAATGCCTGCGCTGCTCCGTGACTCCAATTGAAGGTCAGGCGCGCCGTTAATAGTTTCTGCACTGGCGACTTTTGAGTTTTCGGCTTGTGGTAAGAGGTTCGTCTTCGCGGTGTCGGTTCGAGACTCATACGAATGATGATTTTGTTCTGGCGAATGCGTTTCCAGGTTCGCTTCATGCGCTTCGCGTGCCAGACGCTTCTCTTTTTTGCGTTCGCGGCGCCGGGTGGACTTACTCGCCTTATTGCTTTTGCTGCTTGTCTCACTATCTTCCGCTGCGGCAGATAGATGTTCGCGGCGCGCGGTCAAGGATGGTTCACGATCTTCGCGGCGCCGGGCCCACTTTTCCCGCATCCAATCATCGTTCTCCTGCAAAGTTTCTCGCGTTTGCCCTGGATAGAGAATGCGCTGATGCAGCACACCGCGCAACACATGCGTGAATGTGGTTTCGATGGTGCCTAAAT
>DASWNL010000139.1:0-9052 GCA_036399215.1 Abditibacteriaceae bacterium | reverse complement strand
AATCATTCAAAATTTAAAATTCAAAATTCTTCATTTTTCTAACTCCTCTAAATGAGTGGGCCAGGCGAATTTAACCAGCATCCACATGGTAAAGCAGGCCAGAAAAGCATAGCCGACGTGATACGCCAGCCCAATCGGCACGAAGCCCAGAATGAGCGATTTATTCGTCCAATTCCAAAAATCGTGGTGCAACACGGCAACGATGGCAACCAGTAACGCCAGACCGTATTTCATGGAGTCTCCTTTGTTTTTAATGCCGCAAGCCTTTTTCTTTGAGTAATGCATCCAACCAGGCCGCATTTTCTTCACTCAAGGGCGGCAAGGGCGGCGTCTGTCGGTAATCAACGTCCATTTCAAAGGCACCATTATCATAAACGCGCTCAATCAACGGTGTTAACTCTAAAAGCACGTCATCCTCGCCTCGCCGCAGGGGAATGGCAACCGGCGGCGCCGCTTCATGCATTGAGAAGGGGTAAACCTCATATTGATCATGGTCAAAGCCACGCGACACGGAAACTATATAGTCGTGTGCTGGCACGCGACGTGGCGGCAAGTCAACTTCCGGCAAAGTGATCCGCAAGCCGGCCCGCAATAAATCAATTTCCACGACGTTGATTTTCCGGCTCCATAAATCCTGCATTTTCAACTTATATGTTTCGCTGCCATAGCCCGACGTGCTTTTATTAGAGGGGCTAAGAACTTCAATGACCGTTATAACTTCGCGGCCTTTGACATCAATTATTTCAATCCAACGGTGCTTTGGCTCATCGCCGCGCGGCAATACTAAAGGCTTAGCTAAAGTTGCTACGCCGCCTGAAGCAGAAATTCCAGGTGTTCCATTGCCATTGCCGCTTGTTCCAGCAGAAATCAACACATCCGGCCTCCAACGGCGCGGATTGTCCTCGATTTCTATCTCTTCGTCAATGCGCGCCACATAGCGTGGCACAAGTTGCGGTTGCAAGGTGTCGTGAACGTAAGTCAGCAGCATTGTATGCACAGTGCGCCACGTTGAGGTATCTTCGAGATACGGGTTCATGCCCGGAAACGGATTCGGCATTGGTTATTTAATGTTATTTGGCAATTGCATAAAGATGCGTTGGCGTCGCCACAAATAAAGTGTTGTTAGCGGCAATTGGTGTTGAATAAACCGGCGCCGGAAAAACCGCTTTGTGTAGAATCTTCTTTTCCTTACCCGCTTCCATCACGAAGAAGTCGCCGTCCTCGTTGCCAACATACAGCTTGCCATCAGCTACCAGAGTTGAACCCCAGATGTGGCTGCCGCTGTTGTGAATCCAGTAATCCTTACCGGTATTGGCATCCACGCAGTGAATGTTGCCGGCGTAATCGGAAATGAACACTAAATCGTTGATAATCGAAGGCGTCGAAATGGTGCGCGTGATTTTGTTGTAAGTCCAGATTTTGCCACTTTGCGTAATATTGCCGGTTTTGGAAATATCCACGCAGCTCATGCTGCCTATGCCATCGCCATGTTCGGGGTCTTGGCCAATAGCAATATAAGCGCGGTCTTTGTAAATGACGGGTGTGCTGATAATTTCACTTGGCCCTTCGGGCGCCGGATATTTAATCGGCTTGCCGTCTTTCATGCGATAGGAAGGTGGAACGGCATCGTATTTCCAAATTTCTTTAAAAATTTTGAAATCATCCGGCCCGGCTATCGGCGTTGGATCAAAGCCGTAGGCAAAACCATCACCACCGCCAAAAACGACTTGTCCTTTGCCGCCGATTTCAGCGTAAGAGGGCGATGACCAGTTGGCATGAAACAGTTTTTGGCTGATGCCGGACGCCTCTTCACCCAGCAAAGCGCCGGTGTTTTTGTCCACACAAATGAGCGCCGGGGCATTGGGCGCCGGGATGTTGATGTGCGACCAGTCCTGGCCGTTGGAAGTCGTCACGAATAACTTGTCGCCGACAATCAAAATGGCGCTGGAGGTGATGTTGTGCGGAAAAACGCCGACTTCATCGCGCATATCCAACCGCCAGATGATATCGCCATCCTGTGGGCCGGTTTCAAAGGGTGGCTTGCCCTTTTCCGCCAGGTATTTGCCCTCATCTTTATAAGGGCCGTCATTGCCGTTGGTCATGCCTTCGACATCAATGCACAGAACTTCACAGCGATTGGTCACAAGATACGCACGGTTGCCTTCAACCTGCGGCGGCGAGCAGATGCCCAGAAATTCCCAGTCCGACACTTTGCCGGTGCCCAGTTTGGGAATGGCAAGTTGCCAGAGGAATTTGCCGGTTTTTTCATCAAAGCACATCACCACGCCTTTGTCGCCCAGATTTTTCGGGTCACGCGGCGTTTCGTTGTTGGTGCCGATGAAAATTTTGCCGCCAGCCACTGTGGGGTTGCCATAGGCTTGCGAACCGAGTTTAGCGGCCCACTTAATGTTTTTCGTGGTCGCCATGTCCACGTCTTCGGTGTTTTGCTTGTATTTGCCGGGGTCGAAGGTATCGGGCAAGTTTTTTTCTTCCGAAACCATGTTGCGCCCAAGGCCATTGCCCCAAAGAGGCGCATCCGCCGCAAAAGCCGAATGGGAAGCCGAGGTCATCGCGGCTAAAGTCAATATTAAAGGCTTAAATTTCATTGAAAACTCCTAACCCCATCCCCGGCCCTTCCCCTTGAACGACAGGGGAAGGGTGGCTCGCCATCACGCTCCGAATAATCTGTTGCTTTTTCGGAGCGTAGAAGTGTTGTTCTCCCTTCCCCTTCGCCGTTACCAAGGGGAAGGGCCGGGGATGGGGTTCTTATTTCTGCGTCACAACAACGTTGTCGTGATAAGTGCGAAACTGGCTCTGCAAGGCAAAGGAAAACAGGCCGGGCGCGCCTTGCTGATGTGCGTTTTTGTGCGGCATTTCGATGTTCCAGACATCCGGTTCGGCTTCGCCTTTTTTCCAGGCTTTGGCGCGCACGACACCCGAACCATCGGGAGCTACATCTACGCGCGTTTTCAAGCGATACCACACTTTCGGCTGGAAGGTGAAGTCTTTATCGAACTTGATACGCTCTTCATTAGAGGTAATTTGAATCTTCTTCGCGTTGCCCAGCAGCGAAATGTTGTAACGCTGATTGATTAAACCAACGTTGCTGACATTGCGGCGGTTGCCATCGCTCATCACGTCGGCTTCGAGCGTGTAGTTTTTCATGTCCGGCGTGCCGATAAAGGCCGTGGCGCGCTGGAAGAAGATGTTGTCGAGGGTTTTCGCCAAGACTTTGTTACCTTCTAAATCGCGCACTTCCCATTTGGAACGGGCGCCAATCCAGGGCAAAGGCGGAAAGGCAAATTTCACATCGGTTTCCGTAGCGTGCGTTTCGCTCAGTTGGAAACTTTCAAAGTCTTCGCTTAAGGGCAAATTCGGCATGACACGCCCGCGCATTTCGGCTTTGAGTTCTTTGCCGTCAACGGTTGCCGTAGCTTGAAAAGCGCCGGCGGAAATTTTGGCGTTTGGCGCCACGCTGAGCATATCACCGTTAAAGTCGCCTTCCATCTCCGATTTAACACGCGCCGTGGGTGGAATATAACGCGCCCATTTGGCGCCGGTTACTTCGCGCACGAAGTTGCCGTTGGCATCCAGACCGCGCAGTTTCACTTGAATGTTTTGGCCGGGACGCAAAACCACTTCGGCAGGCACGGCTTGCAATTGCGTAATGGGGCCAACCACCGGGCGCACTTCGTTGTTGACCGCTACTTGAAGAGTGCTCTGTCCTTTTTTGCCGTAGCAATACAAATTCTCCGTCGTGAAAAAGTAAATCTTGCCGCTCCACGCAGCAGGCGCGCCCAACATGTTGCCAGGAAACTGCGCTTGGCTGAGAATCTTGCCTTCGGTAGCTTCGGGCTTGATCACATAAAACTGCCCGCTTTGAAAAGGCACATAGAGCTTGCCATCGCCATAAATGGGCGAAGCGTGCAACTGGTCGGGCGCCAACTTCATTTCCCACACGATCTCGCCGTTTTCGATGTTTACGCAGGCTAATTCTCCGGTCTTCACGGTTTGATACAAGCGATTGCCCACCAGAACCGGCGAACTGCTCCACGCATTCAAGCGATTGCGCCACAATTCCGATTTGGTGTCGAGGGTTACCGCATCGGTTGCGCCGGCAGCGGGAACAGTGCCGGTTTTGACGGCTACCATGCGGCCCATCGTCGAGGAATCCACATTTTCATCGCCCTGAATCGCCATCACGCGATCCGCAGCGACAACGGGCGAAGCGTTCACGCCTCCGGCGGAAATTTTATAGCGCCACAACGGTTGTCCGGTTTTAGCGTTCACCGCGACAATATGGCCGTCTCCGGTTCCGACATACAAAACGCGCATTCCGTTTTCCCAGCGCGCAGTCGGTGTTGAATACGATTGATCTTTGGGCGGAATGGTGCCGGGCGTAGACACCCAGACTAACTGTCCGGTGCGCTTATCGAAAGCGTGCAGACGATCCGCTGCCGGCCCTTGCGCGCCCCAGTTGGAAACGATGTTATGCGTAATCACCAAATCGCCATCTACAAAAGGTGAACCCGTGCGGCCATTGGGAAAAGTCAGGCGCCCGTATTCTTCCATCATCGAATGGCGCCACACTTCGCCGCCATCCGGCTTGAAGCAAACCAATTCGCCAGCCGAAGAAACCAAAAAGATATTGCCGGTTTCGGGGTCAACCGATGGGCTACCGATGGTGTAGCGATTATAAGCCGTATCCGAAATAAAATCGTTGAAGCGTTTCTCCCACAGTTTCTGGCCGCTTTCGGCATCCAAGCAGACCAAAACTTCCTGCAAATCGGCATCGTCGCCTTCATAGCCCCAGGCGTAAAGGCGCCCGTTGGCAATGACCGGTGCGCCGCGCCCGCGCAATTTGTATTGCCACAATTTATTGGCGCCATCCGGCTTGATTTCATCCGGCAAGCCGGTTTCCTGCGAAGTGCCGTTTTGGCTTGGCCCACGCCAGTTTGTCCAACCGCTTGCCGCCATTTGTGTAGCCTGCTGTGAGTGCAGCGGCAAAACCGATAGCAGCGCCGTGCCGCTCAAGAGCATTCCGGCGCCGATTTTTACTTTCCTTGATAATTTCATGCTTGCAACTTTCGTCTCAATCTAAAATTTCGCGCAAACAAGGTCGCCCTGAGCGTTGCGCGCATAAATGCGGCCATTGGCCAGCGAAGGTGCCGACCAGCATTTGCCGCCCAAAATCTGAGCGCGGCTTAGTTCTTTAAAGCCTTGTGGATTCGCTTCGGCAATCACTAATTCACCGCGCTCAGACAGAATAATCAGTTTGTTATCGGAGGCAATCAGCGAGCCTTTGCCCAGGCGGCCTTGCGACCACATTTTGCGGCCCGATTTCATATCGAGGCAGGTCAGTTCTGATTCGTCGAAACCGTAAATATAGCCGTTGAGTAGAACCGAAGCGTTGAAATGGTTTTTCATATCGCGCGTTTTCCACAAAAGCGCGTTATTGGCGGTGCTTTGCAACATCGCCGCGCCGGTGCCATAACCCGATGAGATAAAGACTTTGTCGCCTTCGATGATGGGAATGGCAGCGTTCACGTCGTATTCGGTTTTCCAGGGATAGCTCCACAGCGATTTGCCGTTTTTCACGTCCATGAATTCCACGCCGCCGGCATTGAAAACCGCCAGATAGGGCGCGCCTTTCCAATCAAAAACCTGTAAAGCGGCATAGGAGGGCGCCGATTTGCCGGCTTTCCACAAGATATTGCCGGATTTCTTATCGAAGGCCGTTACGCAGGCATTAGGCGCTCCGGTCATTACATAAAGCGCATTGCCATAAACTGCCGGCGTGCTGGTGATGCCCCACTGCGGAATCTGGCCGCCCATTTCGCGCACCACGTCTTTTTTCCAGGCAACTTGCCCATTTGTCGCATCTATCGCATGGAGATGGCCCTGCTTGCTGTAGGTATAAACCATATTGCCATCCACAGTTGGCGTAGCGCTTGGCCCGCCTTCGTGCGAGTTCGCCATTAAGTCGCAAGGATAGGAATACTTCCAGACGCCCTTGCCTGTCGCGGCGTCAAAACAATAAATCGTGTCCTGATTGTTGCTGTTGCCCATCGCATAAGCGCGACCATTAGCAACCGAAACCGAGGAGAAACCGGCGCCTACATTGGCTTTCCACACCAGTTCCGGCTCGCCGTCGCCAAACCACCCGGTTTCGCGCGAGATACCATCGCGCTTTGGGCCGCGATATTCGGGCCAGCCGCCGGCCACGCGCTGAACCTGTGCGCCCGGCGCTTGCGCTATGCGAGGCCGAGCCTCGATTTTAACAGTTGTTACAGGAGATTGGGGTTCCGCATTAACGGCTTTCGTGGCAGCAACTTTTACAGGAGCGCCTGAAGCCGATGTGCCTGCACTGGATTCGGCTTCGGTTGCTGTTTCACCGGATGCTCCGGCGGCGGTTTCTGAGCTTGCCACTGTGGCGGCGCCACTTGTCGCCGCAGCACCTGTATTCTTCTTAGGCATCGCTTTGACAACCACTGCCTTAGGTTTTGCCTTCTCATCATAAGCTGCGTCGGTGGTCTCGGCAGGATTAAAGGGGCCGCTGGAGGGAAGAGCTTGGCCGTTATCCTGTTGATTTTTGCTGATAAGGGCATAACCACCGGCAGCGGCGACAGTGCCGGCCAGCATTAATGATAAAAAGAGTTTCGATTTCGAGCCTGAGCCAGTTACTTTTCCTGCATTCGTGGCCTGGGCAGTTGTTAATGGTGTGTTTGGCAAATTATCCGGCATAATGCGCTCCTTTGGAAGTCGCGTAAACGTGATTCAGCCGCTAAAGTCTTGTGATTATAGCGACAGGCACAGGGCAGTTTAGAAAAGATTGCCGCGTGCGAGTTTTCCGATGTAAGTCAGAAACGAGTAAGGAAATCTAAAGAGAGGGTTGCACGGGAATCACAAATTGGAATTTGCTGCCCTGACCCGGCTCACTTTCGACCCAAATACGCCCGCCGTGTGCTTCGACCGCCATTTTGCAAAAGGTCAGGCCCAAACCCGTAGACATTTTGTGTCCTTCGCGCCGGTTTTCGACTTGACCGAACTTTTCAAAAATACGCCCGAAGGCTTCGCGAGGAATACCTTCACCTGTATCGGTCACGGCGAACCACACCCCGGTTACCTTATCGGTTTCCTGTTGCGGGCCGATAAGCAAAGCGACGGTGCCGCCGGACGGAGTGAACTTGATGGCGTTTCCTAAAAGATTGGTAAGCGTGCGCATGAGTTTGTCTTCGTCGGCGCGCAAAACCGGCAATTGTGCGGCACTGGCGCTTTTGAGTTCGACGCCCTTATTTTGCGCCAGCATCGAAACTTGTTGCAGAGAGGTTTGCCCCACGCGTTGCGCATCTATCTCCATCATCTCCAATTTCAACTGTCCGGCTTCCATTTTGGAAATATCCAGCAAGTCATTAATCATGCGCAGCAGCGTTTCGCCGCCACTGAGTGCCATTTCGAGCAGTTCCTCGTGAATCTGCTCTAAATCGCCGACCATTTGCATGGTTTGCAGACCTGTGATGATCGAAGTTAGCGGTGTCCGCAGATCATGCACGACCATGTGCGTCAGGCTGTCGCGCAACTGCTCCAACTCTTGCAAGCGTGCGAAATTGGCCTGCAATTGATGATAAAGCAGCACTTCCTGGTCGCGCAGACGCTTTTTTTCCAGTGAAGCGCGCACACGGGCACGCAACAAAACCGGATTGAACGGCTTGGCCAGATAATCATCGGCGCCCATTTCAATGCAACGCACTACGCTGCCCAGTTCATCCAGCGCCGAAATCATGATAACCGGAATATGCCGCCAAGTTTCGTGCTTTTTCAATTGCTCCAGCACTTCATAACCATTGAGGCCGGGCATCATAATGTCAAGCAGAATCAGGTCGGGCGGCGCCTTGGCGATTTTTTCAAGGGCACTGTCGCCGCTTTCGGCCAACATTACAGCGTAGCCCTGGCGCTCTAAACGACGCGAGAGTAAATCGCGGTTGGTTTCGTTATCGTCCACCACTAAAATTCGCGCGCCTGCTTCGCCTCCATCAATGGCATCAGAAATAGGCGGTGCGGCTTCCAATGGCTCGGCAGGTGAACTACCGGAAAGCGGTGTCATGTCTTCAGCGTCGAGTTGGCCGTTGGCGACTTTGAGAAAGAGGATACTATCTTCCAAAAGCGATGAGAATTTTTGGGACGCCGCATGAATTTTTTCCAGTTCGGGAACAGAGTTAATTTCACCGGCACGGCTTGCATCTTCCAACAACATTTCGGCATAGCCTAAGCAAGTATCAAGAGGGTCGCGCAACTGCGCATAAATGCGCGACGCGTAGCTTTGCAAATCAATATCAGTCGCGGTTTCGATGTGCGCCGTATCCAGCACTTCATTAACTCGCCCCAATAGCTCTTGACCCGCCTGCAACACTTTTTGGAGATGTGGCCCGCAGGACAACGTGCCGTCTTCGACATCTTCCAGAAGCATCTCCGAATAGCCGATGATACCGTTCAGCGGCGTGCGCAAATCATGGCGCAAATTAGTCAGCACTTCGCGCTTGCCTTGCAGAGTTGAAACGTTGGGAGACATAGATAGAAGTAGTCAGGATTCAGTAGTCAGAATTCAGTAACTTTTGCATTGCGCTACTGAATCCTGACTACTGAATCCTGACTACTTTGAAAGTAACTCTTCCATTTTGCCCAAAAGACGGGGCAGTTCAATCGGTTTGGTGTCGTAATCATCACAACCGGCTTCAAGGGCTTTTTCGCGGTCTCCGCTCATAGCGTGTGCGGTCAGGGCGATAACTGGAATCTTTTGCGTAGCAGGGTCGGCTTTAACGCGTCGCGTGGCTTCCCATCCATCAATGATCGGTAGGCTCATGTCCATCAAAATAATATCGGGCTGGCATTCGCCCGCTAAACGCACTCCGGCTTCGCCATCAAATGCTATCACCACGTCGTAACCCTTGCGCTCCAAACGGCGCGAAAGCATATCACGATTCATTTCGTTGTCTTCAACCAATAATACTTTGGGCATCTGGCTCCTTTGGAGCGGGTCTGGAGGCTGGGGATT
>DASWNL010000138.1:0-4567 GCA_036399215.1 Abditibacteriaceae bacterium | reverse complement strand
TTTCGGAGATTCGCGCCGTTTTCGAGGAGTGGGAAAATAAAACGCCGGGCTTTACTTATAAGCGCAAGCAGGATTACTGGCACACCGAAGGCAATTTCGACTTTTTTGGCATCATGTCAGCCGAGCGCCGCGCGGCCTGGCGCTTTCAATTTTTCACGAGGGCTTTTGCCGCCGGCATTCGCAAAGTTATCATCATGGATGCCTCCCTGCCCGAACAAGTAGCCGTGCGTGCTTACATCCAGGCCCTGCCGAATCCATTTCCTATGCTCCCGGCAACTTCCCAGGTAAAAATTATTCAGGGCCGCGTTGTGGCCTTTCGCCATCCGCGCGAAGGTAAAAACGGGCAAGTATGGATCGTATGGACTCAAGCCAATAGAGGTGATGCCTTAATAGAAATCCCCGTGCAAAAAAAACAGGTGGAAATTGTGAGCGTAGACGGGAAAAAGCGCCTTATGGTCACACCGAATAACCGTCTTCGTGTGACCTTAAAAGGCGATGCCAAAATGGCACCGCCGCTTTTGATTCTGGATTAATAAGAAAGTGAGAGCGATTATCAATCCAAACTAATCTTCTTGCCTTCGGCAGCAAAAATGGGCGATTTATAAGCGCCCAAGCGTTGAAAGAAGCAGGCAAAAGAGGTCGCTAATACGCCGAAGCCGTAGATGACGCTGCGGCGAAAGTTAATCGAGGACGCTTCTTCAAAATACTTGGCCGGACAGGCGATTTCGCCGATGGAATAGCCGAAATAAACCGCCTGCGTGAGCATTTGATTGTCAAAAACGAAGTCATCGGAGTTTTCTTCCAACGGCAAATCCAATAAAACCTCGCGCGAAAAGGCGCGGTAACCGGTGTGATATTCCGACAGTTTCATTCCGATTAACAGATTCTGCGTGGCAGTCAACCAGCGATTGAAAGCGTATTTATAAAAGGGCATCCCGCCTTTGAGCGCGCCATTGCACAGGATGCGCGAGCCAAGAACGATGTCGTATTGCCCGTTAGCGATTAACGAGGCCATCGCAACCAACAACTTTGGCGTGTATTGATAATCGGGATGCAGCATGATGACCACATCGGCGCCGCGTCGCAGTGCTGCCTTATAACAGGTCTTCTGATTGCCGCCGTAGCCGCGATTTTGCGGATGCACAATAGTTTCGATGCCCAGGGTTTGTGCAACCTGTGCCGTGTTGTCGCGGCTGGCATCGTCCACCAGAATCACTTCGTCGATAAATTCAAAGGGAATCTCGCGATAAGTCTGCTCTAAGGTGCCGGCGGCGTTATAAGCCGGCATCACCACGACGATTTTTTTACCAAAGATCATGGATTACGCAGTATAAGCCATACTCTTCGTATGCTTCGCGTGCTCTGGCTTTTCTTTTTTCTTCTCGCAATTGCTGTTGATTGCTTCGCGCAGCCGTTGCCCGACCGGCGCGAACTACGTGGACGTGTTTCGATGACGCAAAACAAACCGATACTGGGCGCGAAGATTCAAATCAGTCGCAAAGACACAAACGGTGTGGCCGCTTTTTGGGGTGCAGCGGTTAATTCCGATGTCTCAGGAGAGTTCTGTATACATCAAGTCGAGGACGGCGATTACATCGTTTTGGTTACAGCACCCGGTTATGAAACGTGGCGCGATGAATATCAATTAA
Organism: Abditibacteriaceae bacterium; assembly: GCA_036399215.1. GTDB lineage: Bacteria > Armatimonadota > Abditibacteriia > Abditibacteriales > Abditibacteriaceae > DASWNL01. The sequence goes on along the minus strand of DASWNL010000138.1, from coordinate 2,918 downwards.
CGCCCTACTCACCGCCGCTTCGCATTGTTTTACAACGCCAGGTTTCGCTGATATTTACAATCTTAGATGCCAATGGCATTCCCGTGAAACGACGGCGTGCCAGTATCATGGGCTTTGTTGCGCCGCCAGGCGAATGGAAATCGAGTGAGGCCAAAGCTACGCCTTTGGGTGACAGTTATCCGGGAAATTTACCCGGCGAAACCTACATGAAGCGTAGTGAAGGCATTTATTATAAGTTTTACGTGTGGGTGCTCGGCGCCGGTTATGGAATTTGGAAGGGGAAAGTTCAAGTTCTCGAAGGCGGCACGGCAAAATTCACAGTAAGGCTGCAAAAATCCATCACGAAGTTACAGGTTCGCGTGGTGGAAACATCCGCTGATAAAACCTCGCAGCCTCGCCCTTTAGGCGCAACGCAGATTTCGTTACTGTCGATTAAAACAACCGATCCAGAAGGTGAAACTCTGGCGCGTTGGTTGTTTAAGCAACAGCATCCTCTGAGCCGTGATGGCTCAGGCACAATACTCTTTAGCGACCTCTTGCCAGGCCGCTATCAGTTTCAAATTAGTCCGCCCCTGAAATGCCACTATCGCCAACTCAATTCCGAATCAGGGATTAAAGCAGCTACCAAAACAAGTGTGGAGATTGGTGATACGGCGAAAGAACTGCTCTTTCGCTTCCCGGCTTGCCCTGTCGCCACGCCATCATTAGAAATCACGCTACGCGATGCACAAGGCCACCCTCTGGCAAATCGCGATTTTAGTTTTTTCTGCATTCCACACGACGAAATCACCGGCGCTCCTTTGTCTACAGAAACTATGGATGCGCGGGAAATTCCTTATCAGGCCATGCGCTCGGCGCGAACCGACGATAACGGCAGAATAAGTTTGTATCCGTTTTGGCCCGCCAAATGGAGCGTGCAGATTTATGAGATTTACGCCTTTGTTCGCATGTATGGTTTAGCCGATGTCGTCGTTACTGAAGCGGGTGGCAAAGCCACTATGCACCTGGCGCTCGAAGCAAGCCCAAATCGATATTAAAAGCCCTGAACAGCCACAACTGCCGGGCGCGGCATGGTTTTGCCGCCATCCGGCCAGTTGGAAAGCGGCATATCGGGGTTGAGCGTGCCTTCACCGGGATGTTGCACCGATAAAAAAGCGTTTTCCAATCTTCTGTCCAACAGGGGCCGGTTAATTCGGCAGATGCCGGAGCCGAGGCGAATTGATACGCGGTTCCGGCATCTGCGCCGCTCGTCGGCACGAAAAACAGGCCGTTATTGCCCATAAGTTCCGCCGTGCGCTCCATGCCCTTGTAACTCATGTCGGTGGCGACCCACAAATTACCTTCGCGGTCGAACGTGAGATTATCCGGGCAGGCCAAACCGCACTGCGGGCCACCGGCTAAGAAGATTTCGTAGCGAAAGGTTTCGCTTTCCGCGTCGTCTTTGTCTTCAATCAAGCGCACGATTTGCCCGAAATAGTTGCCGTGATCGAGATTGTTGGTGAGGGCGACATAAAGCGTGCCATCAAGGGGATGCACTTCGCAGTCTTCGGGACGATCTAAAGGCGTGGCGCCGATTTTGGCGGCGGCTTCACGACAGCGCATCATAACATCGGCCTGGTTTTTGAAGCCCAAAGCGCGCAGTTGCTTGTTGCGCTGGTAATCGAGTGGCATCCATTCGCCTTTGCCGAATTCGGCCACATAAAGCGTGCCGTTTTCCAGCAGTTTGCGCTTCTCAGCGCGCGAAGCCTTTCCATTATACGAATCCGCTGATACAAACTTGTAAAGATGCTGATCCGTGGCGTCATCGCCCATGTAGAGCACCAATTTTTTGGTATTGCCAAAGCGCCAGGCGACATTTTCATGCGCAAAGCGGCCCAGGCAAGAGTGCTTAAGTGGCGGTAGCTCGCCATAAGGGTCAACTTCCACTACCCAACCGAAACCGCGCTCGTCAATCGCTTCGCCGGGCACACTGGCCCAGCCATATTTTTCGTTGTAAGCGTCGAAGTTTTCCTCGCAGGAAAGCGTGGTCAGCCAGGGCGTGCGCCCGCCGGAGCAGTTGGCTAATGTGCCCAGCGCCGAAGGAACGATTTGCCGCGCCGGGCCGGAAAACTCGATGCGAGGCCCAAGCGCTGAAAACCGTTTGGTATGTCTGGCATCTTCAACAAGCTTCCATTTATCGCCGTCCCGCTTGACGCGGATAATGCTGCCACCCACGCAGGCTTTTTCCAAATGAATTTGCTCGCGTGTTTTGGGCTTCTTCAGAAATCGGCTCACGAAAACCGGATCGGGATATTCATGGTTTGTCCATAAGAACCCTTCACTTGAATTTTGGCCATTTTGCAAGCCATCGAGAGGAAAAAAGGCATTAAAATCGGCATTGAAGCCGAAAGTGTCGCCGTGTTCGCCGCTGATACCTAACTTATCGCCCCAGGCAGCGACAAGGTCGTGCCGAAAACCATCGGGAAGAATGAAACGGTCGGCGTTGCTGTGTTCAATCGGCTTAAAAAAAGCGCCAGATGAGCCACTACTGCCCAATTCGCGTCCGCAGCCCTGTAATAAATTATTACCCAGCGTGGCCAGCGAACCAAAACCCAGATACGTCAAAAAAGAACGGCGCGTGATAGACATAAAGATTCCTCTTTCAAACTATCACGCGCCGAGTTTAGGAAAACTTTAAGAAGCTACTCTTGAAAGGCGCTTTTGACCGGCTTGCCATCCCAATCGGCGGGAATTGGAAGGCTGAGCAGCCATAAAGCCGTCGCAGCCGTGTCATAAGTGGTAACCGGCGCGCTAATTTTATGAGCCGGACTGACTTTGCGGCCAAAAGCAATCCACGGAATTGTCATGTCTTCGGGCGAGCGGCTGCCATGCGTTTTATCATGCCCGCCGTGATCCGCAGAAAGAATCAACACGCTGTT
>DASWNL010000137.1:0-3602 GCA_036399215.1 Abditibacteriaceae bacterium | reverse complement strand
CGATGATTCCGGCTTACATCTTTCATTTGCAAAAAGAGCAGCCCGATTTGCATCAGCAAATCGGGCTGCTCTTTTTATGGTGTTGGTTTATCAGGTAAATTTGCCGGTTCCGGTTGTCGCATATCGGGCGGCAACCAACCTTTCGAGGGGTAATTCAATCCATGCGCATCAGCCATGCGATTGGTAAAGGCAAATAGAGACGTAATGAACGAAATCTCAAACATCTGCTCGTCGTTCCAGCCGGCCTTACGCAATCTTTCGGTATGCGTATCACGCACTTTCCACGGTTCTAAGGTCAGCACTTTTACATAATCGAGCATGGCCTGTTCTTTAGCGCTAAGTTTGGCTTCGTTGATTTTGAGGGCGGCTACAGCATCTACATCTTTGGAGTCTTGACCCTGCAACTGCAAGGCTTGGGCGTGTGAACCCAGTCAGTATTTGCATTTGTTGATGGCCGAAACGTAGGTGGCAATCAACTCTTTGGTGCGCCGGTCAATAAAACCATCGGTAAATTGCGCCTTCATGGACATCGCCATGAAACCTTGCAAATAATCCGGGCGCAAACTCATGGTGCGTAAAATATCAGGGACATTCTTTTGCCCGCCCAGCATCTGCTGCACCGAGTCAAGGCGCGGGTCGCCTTCTTCGGCCCAATCGATGCGCATAACACGCAAAGCCTGGCCTACCTGCGCGCGAATCTCTTCGCCGTTGCTGCTGCGACCCACTAACCGGCCCCGCCGATCAAAAACTAAGGCCGTGGGCGTTTCTTTAATTTCATACTGCGCTGCGATGGGTTCACTGCCGGTTTTGAGTTGAATCACCTGAAAACCAATCTTGTTGTGAGCATCTTGCTGTAACGTGCGCACAAAATCTCGTTCAAGAGTGCTGGAGGGTTTGTAAAAAGCGAATACCGTTGGCCGTTCGGGCATGAGAAACAACTTTAAATCGGTCTTTTGACCCGATGAAACAACGGGCAAATCAGACACTGTCGTTGTAACTGCTTTTGGCACGCTTTGCTTAGTTTTTGAGGCTGGCGCAGCCTGGGCAAAGCTGAACATTGCTAAAGGCAGCGCTGTGCATAACGCTTGCACTATTGAAAGGGGAACTTGGTTTTTCATGGCAATTTGGGTTTTAACTTCACTCAGGCTTGCGACCGCAGAAAATCATTTGTGACGACGTGGGTTTTAACGGACGCCCTTGATAGTCTCCATAAACTTCTTCCACTTCAAAACCACTGTGCAGAAACAGTAAGTGCATTTCGCGCGGGTAGTAAACATGGCTCTCGAAATCGCTTATCGAACGCTCCGGCTGATGTGTTTCCACAAATTTATCATACAGAAAACGAATGCGAGCGCGTTGTTGGTCGGCTAAATAGCGCGTGGTTTTGTAGCGAATCAGGCGCGTATTCGTCTCTTCGTCGAATGTATCGAGGTCAATTTCCATGATTTCGCGAGCCGGATTGCGAAACGAATCGGCATAAGTGGCCTGATCGGCCATTGTTACATCTACTACAAAGCGCCCGCCTGGTTTTAGATTTTGGTAAGCGCAACGCCATGTTGCCAATTGGTCTTCCAGAGTCAGCAAGTGGCAAACAGATGAGCAGGGTGTGAGGATGACATCGAAAGGACTTTCTGCTTTCCACTCTCGCATATCACCTTCCATCAAAGGCACTTTTATATCGGGCGCGCTTTCCTGAAGTTTTTGGCGTGCCGCTTCCAACATTTCGGGCACCATTTCCAGCCCGGCTACTTCAAAACCCTGTTTTGCGCCGGCCTGAGCTAACGGTAACGTAACGCGCCCGTTGCCGCAGGCCAATTCGAGAACTCGTTTGGGCTGTAATCGCTTGAGCAGCGATACAAAAAACTCGATGTCATCGGTATCTCCCACGTGTTCCAAATCGTAATCATCTGGACGCTGATAAATAGCTTCGGGTAGTTCTGCCATGTTTAATTCTTGCTGATTCCTTTATTCTTTCGACTCTTAATTATATGCTTCGATTTCAAATCTCGTGCTCTGTATATGCAATTGGCGCCGGGTTTTGCCTTTCTGATTCTCATCGCCATTCTCACTATTATGAGTTTCAAAACATAGGAACAATACGATGCTGAATGGCAATAACAGACTAACCGATTAGGTGAATTGGAAACATGGCAGGAAGCGCCGAATGGTGACCAGGTTAGAGTTGAATACCTCAAACGTTATAGATTTGTTGGGTTGCTACACAGCTTAGTTACGTGCGTAAATGGCCTGATACAATATTCTCTAATGCACTTGTTAAATGCCAAACGCCTGTCAGAAGAACTCCGGCAGAATACAGTTCCTGAAGTTCAGAAATATCATTACATTTTGGTTTCGCTGGTATTACAAACCTCCTTAAGCGCAGGCAGTGTTATCAGCGCGCGTCCAACCAATGGTTATTTTCTTGAGCTTGTGGTCACTTCGGTCATCACTTTTATTGGTTTACGTGCCTGTTTTAAAATGAATGAGAGAGGCGATAACCAGCACTTCCTTGACCGATATATTTGTCTATCAGTCCCACTATTGATTTGGTCATACTTTCTTTATGTGCTGTTGTTCTACATCGGTTATGCAACTTCCCATGCATTATGGGGTAAAAACATTAGCCAGTTGTTTTTGGATTCAGGCCCGGCTGTGTTGGTCATTACGTCCATCATGCTCAGTGTTTATTTTGTTGCACTCCGTCACTTTATCGGCAAGGCAGCCTTACTGTGACGCATCAACGACAGATCAACAAAGCGCTGCACCTGGCCACCTACAGTTTCTGATAAGTTCCTTAGCCTCCCGAAACGCGAAAATCCAGTTGGGGTGGGGGTGGAAATTCGGCTCGCACCCGTTTTTTCAGGGTTTCGTCTATGGGTAAATTTTCGCTATGCGCTAAACGTTTTTCATGCAATTCAAACCAGATATTGCTTAGTGAGACTTCGCCTTCACGAATATCCGCAAACTCCATTGGTTGATTGAGAATTGCTCCAACGGTTTCCAGGTCATTCAACTGCAAAGCGGCACGGGCCAAAAGCAACTGCACACGGCTATGAGAGCGCAGCTCGGCAGGCAACATATCAACAAGAGGCGGTATATCCGAGGCGCGTTCGGCTAACAGCAAGGTTTCAAGACATTCGATGACAAGGCGTGTCACAGATGGTGCGATTTCTACGGCGCGCAGATACAATTCGGCTGCCTGGTCAATCTGTTGATCTTCTTTGTCCAATATGCCTAAATTGCGTAAGGCCCACGCCGATGGTTCTTGTTCCAATGATTTATTCCAGGCCTCACGCGCCTCATCTCTTTGCCCCGCATGATAGCGCATGATTCCTAAGTGCAGCCAGGATAACCAGTGGTTGCTATGCTGCTGTTGCACCGCGTTTTCCAGCAGTTCGCGCCATTCCGATTGCACCATGTAGGCGCCCGGCTCTTGAGATGGTGATTGCCAAGGAAACTTCCCGGTCTTCAATAGTTCCAGCCAGGGTGCTTGCTCCTCTCCTAAAGAGGCATCTGGAAAAAGCTGTCCTGATAGATTCATCGGCGGCTCATCCGCTTGTTCCCGGCGAAGTCGTTCTAAGGCGCCCCAACCGGAACCAATC
>DASWNL010000136.1:0-3473 GCA_036399215.1 Abditibacteriaceae bacterium | reverse complement strand
CTGCGCCATGCGCGGCGGCCATCTCGTGGCGCGCAGCTTCGACGGCTACAATTGGCGACATGCCAAAGCGGTCAAGCAGCGTTATGCGGCCCTGCAAAACATTCAGGCCGGCCATCCAGGCATCGCTGTTGTGATACGGGTCGCGCTTAACTTCGGCCTCGCCCCAATCCCGAATCGCTTCCACACCAGCGCGAATCACAAAGGCATTGGGAATCTGGCCGGCAGCGGGCGTGAAAACATCAAACCAGGTGCGCACGCCGGGCATCCCGCCACCAATAGCAGCCACCGCACCGCCGGCAAACCGCGCCGCCCGCAAGGCCGACACGCCGCCAAAGGGCCAATCCTGCGCGCCGCCGCTTTCGAGGCGCGCAGTAGCCGCCATATCATGGCTATCGCCCGCCACGAAGGCCTCATCTAACCAGATAGGCCACAACACTTCGCGCGGCAGAGCACGATTCAATTCGGCAGGTGATAAAACTGCACTCGCGAAAACAGGCTCGCCATTAGGGCGCCAACCGACGATCAAGCGTTCGAGGCGCGTGGCAAGGTCGTCTTCACTGACGGCAATTGTCAGTAAGGCGGCCAGTTCGCTTTGCGCAGGCGTGACGAAGGTTTCTTCGCGTGGCACAGCATCGAAAGTCACATCCGATTCCAGCCCCGTTATCACGCGCCGCAATTGGCGCGGCAGGGCGCTATCAGCGATGCAGCGCGGCCATGTCAGGCGACGTGGGTCGAGTCGCGCGCGGTTGCCACCCAGCAAATTTTCGTCAATGGCACGAGAAACCGCATTATGCGCCACAGAAACCTGGAAAGAGGCTTCACCAGGCCAATCACTGCGCGCCACCGCATGAAAAGTGCGCTCGCCGTGATGAACCGATTGGCTCAGTTCTCGCGCCAGATGCGAAGCCAGGCGCACAGTGGAAGTTTCGTCACTGTCGGCGCCGCATAAAGCGATCAGCGGCCCGGTATCGCCGCCTTCAGCCGCGACACGGTTGGAAAAAACTTCGGAGTTCAGAGCCAAGCGATGCGTGCCGCGTGGCTGCCATTCGTCTTCGCGCAGAAGCATTCGCTGCGCGGCGGATTCAATCGGAAACACGCTCGCAGTTTAGCCAATTAACGCAGGCGGACGGCAGTAGGCAGACGGAAGGAAGCAGAGATTGAAACTCAAACGCGGCAGGAGAAATAACTCTCTCCTGCCGCGTTCTATTTTCTACTGCCTCCCGCCGTCTGCCTACTGCCGTCTGATTATGGTCGGGGCGGTGCGATTTGCCCCTCTTCAAGCACTGGACGCGCTTCTGAACCAGCTCCCACAGAAATGCGGCCATCACTGGTCGTTGCGGCGCCTGCACCAGACCTGAGGCCGCCACCGTTTTCATCTGTTGCGGGCGCGCCTGGTTCTGCGCCACCGGGCGCTACGGGAGCGCGCCCTGGTTGCACAGCAGGTGGCGGCAACGGCGCCCGCGCGGTGTTAGGAACTGTAGTATTCGTAGTTCCACCACTCCCCATCGTGCCATTGTTGACGCCATTAGCCGCGCCCCCAGCCGGTGCTGCTCCTGTTGCCGATCCTGTTGACCCAACCGCGCCGGTGCCGCTGGTGTTACCACCTGTTGTGCCTACAGAACCAACGGAGGCGGCTGGCGCCGCTGGAGCCGCACTGCTTGGTGCTCCGGGGTTTGCTCCCGGTGGCGCCGGTGCGGCTCCAGCAGGCGCGTCAGCAGGGTCAGCAGTGCCCGGTTGTGGCGCGCCAGATACCGTCCCGCTTGGCGGTGTGGGAGGGGGCGGCACAATTGTTGGCCTGGATGACCCGCCAAAAAGCGAGTAGCCAATAAAGCCAACTACCAAAAGGCCACCAACAATGGCGCCAATGACTTTGGGGTCAAGATCACCCGATTTCTTAGCGATAACCGGGGCATCATCATCGGGTGGCACATCAGTTTTTGCACCTGCTTTAGCGACACCCGCTTTAGCCGTGCCTGCTTTTGTCACTGCGCCTTTGGTGATGGCGCCCTTAGCACCTGGACTTTTAGCACCTTGTGCCGTTGTCACTGGTTTGGTGACTCCTGGTTTTGAAATTCCAGGTTTGGCGGCATTGCCACCGTTGGTGCCATTGGCGGATTTATTCGGCGCTGTAGAAGTGCCCTGTCCGGGCTTTTTGGAAGAAGGTCCTGCTGTAGCCATAAGAATTCCTAAATTTGTTGGCATAACCCGTAAAATCGGGCATTTACCTTTCTAATTTTCGCGCTGTTATGCCTTGGGTGCAAGTTTTATCCCGCTTTGCACCCTTTTTGCTTGACAAGTGACCAAAGGAGCCGCATAATGCCAATAAGGGCGTATTTTCACTGATATGAGTGAAAAAGCGTTAGCAGTAATTGGTGTAAGGAGGCTTTATGAAGATTAAAGCGGCGGGGGAGAAAGTCAAAACCCAATCGTTGGGTGAATTTGGAAATATTTTAGCGATGCGTCCACAGGGCAAGCGCGTGCAGGAAGCGATTGATAGCTTATTGCGCGAGTTGCCGCCGGGCGGCGTCTTGGTTTTGGATTTTGAAGGCGTAGAAATGATGGATTACTCATTCGCCGACGAGGCTCTGGGCACGATTTATTCGCGCATGTCGGCCAAGGAGTATCCTGATCGTTTTTTGATTCTGGCCGTTTCCGGTGACGAATTAGGCACCGCTTTGGTGGAAAACGTCGAAGTAGCGCTCAATCGCCGGGAAGTAGCAGCTTTGGCCTTGCCCAAAGATGCGATTCCCTTAGTTTTGGATACTTTGCGTGAAGCGGCGGAATCGTCGAAAAATGCTCCCTCGGAGCAGCGCGCGGCTATAGAATGGCGGGTTATCGGCGAATTGCCGGGCCATCTGGTAGATACGCTGCGCGCCGTCATGGACAAGTATCAAATCACAGTGCGTGAATTGGCTGAGATGCTGAATCTTGATTCAGCAACGGCTTGCAACAACCGTATTGCGAAGTTGTATCAACTGCATCTGGTGCGTCGCGAAGCCGCCATTGTGCCTGAAGGCGGACGGCTGTATTCGTATCAAGCGATTGTTTGATTTTATATTCACCGCAGAGACGCAAAGACGCCGAGAGTAAAGAAAGATACTCTCGGCGTCTTTGCGTCTCTGCGGTGAATATTATCGAGGCGTTTTTAAAACGCGCCCGGCCAAGCCTGTGCGTGTTGCGCTTTCAATGACGGCGCCAGCCACGGCTCTTGCCACACGACGGTCGAAGACGCTCGGCGTGAGGTAATCTTCGCTTATCTCTTCGCGGCCTACCACATCGGCGATGGCGTGGGCAGCGGCCAAACGCATTTCATCGTTGATGCCTGTGGCGCGGCAATCAAGCAGGCCGCGAAAGAAGCCTGGGAAGCAGAGCATATTGTTGATCTGGTTAGGAAAATCGCTGCGCCCCGTTGCGATAATGCGGGCCAGCCCCGAAATTGAATCGGGTTCGATTTCCGGGGTGGGATATGCCAT
>DASWNL010000135.1:0-1755 GCA_036399215.1 Abditibacteriaceae bacterium | reverse complement strand
AGATATTCGATAACAAGCGGGCCGACATGGCGCCGATTGAGGCCTTGCAGCGCCGCACGCAGCAGGAAGAGGCCATTGAGCGTGGCGGACAACTGGCTTCGGGCGTCAGTATTGAGCGCTTGCCGGCTGGCGAGGGTGAATCGGAGCGGATGCTCATCAACATGGGGCCGCAGCATCCTTCCACGCACGGCGTTTTACGCCTGGTGTTGGAACTGGATGGCGAAACCGTCACCAAAGTCATGCCCGCCATCGGTTATCTGCACACCGGCATGGAAAAGACGATGCAAAGCAAGATGTATCAGCAATCCATCGTCGTGACCGACCGCTTCGATTACACCAATTCGATGGGCAATAATCTGGTTTATTGCCTGGCCGTTGAAAAGTTATTAGGTGCGGAGGTTCCTGCCCGCGCGCAGGGACTGCGCGTCATTTGCGCCGAACTCAATCGTCTGGCGGCGCACATGGTATGGCTCGGCACGCACGCGCTGGATTTAGGCGCAATGAGCGTGCTCTTTTACTGCTTCCGCGAGCGAGAGATGATTCTCGATATGTTCGATACGCTCTGCGGGGCGCGGCTTACCTACTCTTATCTACGAGTTGGCGGTGTGGTAGCCGATGCGCCGCCGGAGTTTTTGCGGCAAGTGGAAGCGTTCTGCAAAATCATTGATGAGCGCATTGACGAATACGCTTATTTGCTGCAAGAAAACGAGATCTTCCGTTCGCGCACCATTGGCATCGGTTATATGTCGAAGGAAGACATCATTGATCTGGGCCTTTCGGGGCCGCTGATTCGCGCTGCCGGATTGGACTGGGATGTTCGTAAAACTGAACCCTATTCGGGTTATGAAAACTACGAGTTCGATGTTCCCATCGCGATGAATTCGGATGTTTACGACCGCTTTCTAGTGCGCATGGAAGAGATGCGGCAAAGCGCGCGGATTATCAAGCAGGCCCTGGCCAATTTGCCCGAAGGCCCCACCCGTTGCGCCGACCGCAAGATTTCTCTGCCACCGCGTGAGGAACTCGCGAACTCGATGGAAGCCGTGATTCATCACTTTAAGTTGGTGACCGAAGGCTTTCATCCACCACACAACCAGGAAGTGTTTCAGGTCTGCGAAGCGCCCAAAGGAGAGATTGGCTTTTACATCGTCAGCGACGGCAGCAGCAAGCCGTATCGCTGCCATTTGCGCGGGCCGAGTTTTGTGAATTTGCAAGGCTTGCCGAAGATGATCGAAGGCCAGCTTATAGCCGATGCCGTGGCGATTATCGGCTCGATTGACATTGTTTTGGGCGAAGTAGACAGATAGTGTTGGAGCAAAGCGACTTATGTTAAGCAACGCGGCAATTGACCGCATTCAACAACTGGTGCAGGAGTATCCCAACACCAAATCGGCGCTCGTGCCGGCGCTTTATGTGGCGCAGCGCGACAACGGCGGTTGGCTTTCGCGCGACGCCATGGCCGAAGTAGCGGAAGAATTGAGCCTGCCCGAATCGCACGTTTTCGGCGTGGCGACGTTTTACTCCATGTTCTACTTCGAGCCGGTTGGAAAGCACCTTGTTCAAGTCTGCGGCACTTCACCCTGTCGCTTACGCGGCGCTAATGAAGCTATCGAACACTTGAAAAACAAGCTGGGCATCGAAGTTGGTCAGACAACTGAAGACGGCTTGTTCACTTTGCAAGAAGTGGAGTGCATGGCTGCCTGCCACTTAGCGCCGATGGCACAGATTAACGAAGATTACTTTTTTCATCTCACT
>DASWNL010000134.1:0-15491 GCA_036399215.1 Abditibacteriaceae bacterium | reverse complement strand
TTGCCAATTTCTTTCGCACTGCATAAAGCTATGGTGGCCTCTCAAAGGAGACAGGCCCGGCCCGGTGATGTATGATATCGCCCCGATTCTTTGGAGTTATGACCGCAGCTTTTACCCCGGCGAACCTATGGCGCTTAGCGTGGAAACCACCGGTGAGTTCACACGCGGCATGACCGTGCGCCGCGAAGGCCCGGCCAATGTGGAAGTTAGCGTTGATATCCGCGCCGGTGACATCAAAAAGCTCTATTTAGAAACCATTCTAAGCGCCTGAAAGTGAAAACATAGAATTGCATGTCGAATGAAGCTTTTAATGTGCTAAATCATTCCAGGTTAGCCAATCTATCACCAAGCCTTTATCACGCCGACTATATCAAAGACTTTGCTCCGTCCGATGACCCGCATCATTCCTACAACTGGTGGGGTCGCAGAGCCGGACTAAATGCACCTTGACATCAGGGCATACGATGAATTTCAAACAAAAGACAATGAACGTGCTATCCTCGCATACAACCCAAAGACAAGGAATAAGGGAAGGAATAGAGGCATGAATCTGCGCACGCTGGGTAAAACCGGCCTTCAAGTGAGTGAACTGGCTCTTGGCGGGCTATTCGTTTCCAATCACGGCGCCGCTTTCGAGCAGGGCTGTGCCGCGGTTCACCGCGCCTTAGAACTCGGCATCAATTACATTGATACGGCGCCGACTTACGGCAATAGCGAAGAAGTCCTGGGACGCGCTCTTGAGGGTGTTGAACAACCACTGATCATTTCGACCAAGCTTGGCGGGCGTCCTCAGCCGTTTCTGCCACAGGACAAAGCGTGCCTGATGCAATCGGTGCAGGAAAGCTTGCGCCTGTTGAAGCGCGACCAGGTTGACATTCTGATGGTGCATGAGCCGGATCGGCCCGGCCAATACAACTGGTGGGCCGACACCGAAAACTTCACCGGCCCTGTCACTGAAGTGCTTAGTGAACTCAAGCAACAAGGGCTGATTCGCTTCACCGGTTTGGGCGGCACCACAGCCTACGAGATGGCGCATATCATTCGCACCAGCCAGTTCGATGTCGTGCTTACGGCGTTCAATTACAGCCTGCTCTGGCGCGAAGCCGAACTGGAAGTGCTTCCGGCAGCGATTGAACAGGGCATGGGCATCATTATCGGTTCGCCCTTGCAGCAGGGTTCACTTGCGCGCCGCTACGACGATGAGGTGAAAAACGGTGCGGCGTGGCTGAGTTCACCCCGTCGCAAACAGTTCCTGGCACTGTATGAGTTTCTGGACGAAATAGAGATTCCTCTGGCCGAACTGGGACTGCGTTTTGTGCTTTCTAATCCGACTGTCTCCTGTGTTCTTAGCGGCTCGCGTTCGCCTGAAGAAGTGGAGCAAAACGTAGCAGCGGCACAAAAAGGGCCGCTTACACCTGAGATTTTAACCAGACTAAACAAAATCGCAGCGATGGTGCCGTTTCGTCCCTTTGAAGAGCCGGCGGGCCTGCCCTTTGGCCGCCAATATCGCGGGCCGGGTGTCATGTGATGCATAGAATCCACATGAGATGAGGGTTAATTATGATGTCCCATGTAGTCGCTGCTGTGGATGAGTAACGCCGAACAACAACTTCAAACTGATTTAAGGCCAAGGGAGACAAGATTACATGTCAAAGATTCGTCTGGCTGTTGTAGGAGCAGGCAACCAATGCACCACCGCGTTGATGCCGGGCATCCCTTACATTGAGGAGATTGAACTGGTCGCCATTTGCGACCTGAAGCGAGAACTGGCCGAGCGCAACGCCCGTAATTTTGGAGCGGGCGCGGTTTATACCGACGTGGCGCAGATGCTACAACAGGAAAAACCGGATGCCTGCATGGTCGTTGGCCCGCCGCAGGTTCACGAAGAAGTGGGCCTGCAAGTATTGGAAGCGGGCGTGAACCTGTTCATCGAAAAACCGGCAGCACCCACAATCGAAGGCGCCAAACGTCTGGCGGATGCCGCTGCGAAAAACGGTGTTGTGGGGCAGGTCGGGCACATGATGCGCCACTCTGACCCGGTTCGTATCGCGCATGACATCAGCCACAGCGAAGAGTTCGGTGAGATTCTGTCGGTGGAGAGTAAATACGTCACCTGGCCTACAGGCCCCGCCGGCGCGGGTTGGGGCGGCGCCGATGAAGACTGGAGTTATATGCTGATTCAAGGCTGCCATCCTATTGATCTTATGCGCCATTTTCTGGGAGAAATCGTAAGCGTAGCCGCCTTTCGCAAACATGGCACTGGTAACACCAAGGTTTTTCAGGTATCGCTTGAAGGAAGTGATGGGCGAGTCGGTTTTCTTAACCTGCAAGATTCCTATAACGGATGGTATACCGGCCTTGAAATCATGGGTGATGGAAAGGCCGTTGTGCGTGTGGACGATTTGGGTCGTGTCAGCTATCGCAAAGGTGAAAAGCGCACGCCCGCCGAAAAAGAACCGTGGGGCCACAGTGCTTACGTTTGGGAGCCGCATCACATGCTCACTCACTGGCGACGTGCCGGTTATGGTAATCAGTTGAAATCTTTCGCGCGCTCTATTTTGGATAACACACCGACTTATCCGAGCCTGCGCGATGGATGGCGCAACCTGGTTGTAGCCCGCGCCATTCTCGATTCGTGCGCTACCCGTTCCGTTGTAGACGTGCCGCAGGATTGAAAAACAAAATTGAAGAAAACAATTTGCACTTTAAGGAGAGATATGTTCAAAGCATTAAGCCCCGGCGCCATCGGCGTGTCAGCGGGGAATTTACAGGAATCATTCGCGGCAGCCAAAATCGGTGGCTTTGAAGGCGTTGAGTTCAGCCCCCGTGAAATCGCCGGCATCATCGAAAAAAGCGGCGTTGAAGTCGCCCGGAGCTTGTTCGCCGAAGCGGGAATTAAGCCCGCTGGATGGGGATTGCCCACTGATTGGCGAGGTTCAGAAGAGAACTGGCGTAAGGGCCTGGAAGAGTTGCCGAATCTGGCTAAGGCCGCTGTATCCATCGGCTGCCCACGCACCATGACGTGGATTCTGCCCTGCTCCGACGATCTCCCCTTCGCGGACAATTATCGCTTTCATGTCGAACGGTTCCAGCCCATCGCGGCTATTTTGGCAGACAATGGATGCAGTCTGGGCCTTGAGTTCATCGGCCCTAAAACGCTGCGCGACTCCAAAAAGTATCCCTTTGTCCACACCATGAAGGGCATGTTGGAAATGGCAGACGAAATTGGCCACAATGTCGGCCTCCTTCTTGATTGCTGGCATTGGTATACATCGCATGGAACCGAAGCCGAGTTGCGCGCCTTGCGACCAGAACAAGTGGTTTATGTTCATGTCAACGACGCGCCGCAGGACATTGCCATTGACGAGCAACTCGATAACGTGCGCTGTCTGCCCGGCGAAACCGACGTGATTGACATTGTGGCATTTTTGCAAGGCTTACAGTCCATTGGCTACAATGGCCCGATTACTCCTGAGCCTTTCAAAAAGGAGCTATCCGATTTGCCTTCGGATGATGAGCGATTAAAAGTTGTGGGGGCAAGCATGGACAAAATCTTTAAGAGTGCAGGCCTTCACAGCTAAGACTAAAAGCGGCAGCGCCGTGCTGGTTGAAATGAGGGTTTATTTCGTCACTTCACCCCAAAAAGAGTCGAGACTTAATGCTTCTTCGCTATCGAGTTCCATGCGCTGGTAACGGCCATATTTACCTTCCATTTTCGCCCACGGTTTTAATGAGATTTTGATGCTCTGGCCAACTCTGTAAGAAGCCATTGAAGTTAATTTGTTGGCGCGCATTCCCCAGACGTAAACCAGAATGCTGTTCTGCTTCAACTTACCCTGGATGCTTTTGACACGGGTGAGATGAATCGCTGTAACAGCATCTTTATAGGGCACGCTGCCAGGACGGGGCGTCTTAGCAATCTCCTTGATTTTCCCCTGCACAATCAGAGACGAGGCTGTTTTTTTGCTTGCGGGTTTAGTCTTGACGGTCTGGTTAGCTGCTTTAGAGGCTGGTGCCGCAATAGTAGCCGGGACTATGATAAAAACGCGCAGAATACAACAAAGTGCGAGTAACAAAATCGGTTTGTTCATGTTTATCTTTCTGTTCGTTCCTCGATTCATTTTCCATCTGTTCTTGTGAAGCGACTATCGTCCGACCCGGTTGCTTATGTTAATGTTTCCTTCTCGCCTTCGGCAAATCGAGCAATTTCCAATCGCCGTTTAACAAATCACGCATGGCAAACTCCCAAATGACTAAACGCTTGCCGTGCAGTCGATCTTTGCCGCGTGCCAGATCACGCACCAGTTGCTGACGCGTCACGTAGGAGCCACCTGCGTTGTTGATAATTGCATCGAAGGGACGTTGTAAATGGAAGCTAAGCTGTTCGCCGAAACCTGCTGCCTCGCCCCAGTTCATTTCGCGAAATGAGTAAATGTTGCTGAAGCTGTCACCCAACAACAAAAGATCCGCGTCGTGCGTTGGATAGAGCGGCTCACCATCCGGCGTTTGCACTTGCTGAATCTGCACTTCCTGCTTTTTATAAAAGGTCTGGTTGGCGGGCAGTTTCAGCATCTCCGCAATGTCGCCCATGTTGGAAACCGCTTGCTCTTTACGAATTAAACCAGCGTTTTCAACGGGTGGCAGTTGCACATTGCTTTGAATAAATTTCGCCAGTTCGCGCGCGGTTAATTCCATTGCCTGCGGCGTCCAGTGTGTGTCGGTGTCTAGATACTGCGCCTTGCCAGTGCGCTGTTTTTCTTGAAGCAAAATCGGCGCGACATCAAAAAGCAAAACGCCTTCTTTTTTCAACTTCTGGCGGAACTCATCATAAGAAGAATTTTGCAACAGGGGATGCGAGAAAGCATAACGCGATGACATCTTCTCGGCATGGATGATAGCCTTCACTGGAACCGGCACCACAACAAGCTCAATGCCACGTATAGCCAGTTGTTGCTTGAATTGCACGACAGCCCTAATCGGGTCTGGCTGCACTGCTTCTCTTTCTGCACAACCGCTGCGCTTGCGCACCTGTTGCAGCCCGGCATCTAAAAAGCCGCGACTGGTGGCGTAATCTACATCAGGGCGATACATGAGCCATCCATCGCGCCCGATATAGGCTTGTTCATTACCGACACCCACTTGCAGTAACAGATTTTGTATGCGTGGCAAAGTCCATTGAATAAGAATAGAGTCGTCCTGCAATCGGTTTTCATGCTCCTGAAACCGGGAGGCTGCCGGGATAAGATTCCACGCTTCTTGTGGGCTACTCACGCTGCGAATCTGCTCTTGTGACGGCAGTTCTTGCCATGCTTCCAAAATAGTCGGCACACTCTTTTTTTCTGGTTGTTCGCCGTTTGCGATTTGCACCTGTCGCTCCGCTATATTCCGTCGCATTTCCACTGTGCTTTGCAGGATAGGCACAGAAAAGATGGTGCAAAGAAAAAGGAGCGTCATCGTCCAACACATAGGCCGCGTAATCGACGTGTGTTCCAGTGCAAGTTTTGCTTCTTCTTCGCGGCTGATTTTAACCCTGGTTTCAGCCTCGCGAATCAGTCCATGATGTGATTTGTGTGCTGCTTCTTCAATCAATTCCTGTGTCGGGCTTTGGTCTGCATGATGGGTGTCAGGATGGTATTCATCAATAGATTCTAAACTCTTAGCCGCAACGGAGTCCTGCGCGGATATATGTTCGTGTCGCAATAAACCCGGCTTCTCTTCAGAACCTGATGCGGGATTACCGGCATTGTCTTGCGCCTTGTTTTTATCGTTTTGATTATGTTCCATATTTGTGAAATGCCATTTGCTTAACACGCGCCATTAAAATATGAAGTAGATAAACGGATTGTAAGATTGGGTCAGTAAAACCGAAATCGAGAGCCATAAGACCATCAGGCAAAAGGCAACTTTAGGCCAGGTCATGTTTTGCGTCCACTCCCAGGCCGAGGGGCAAGCCCAGACCACAATAGCGGCCAGCATCATGTTGAAAATATAGAAAGGCTGGTAAAGCAATCCACTGATAAGATCGGCCCCAACTTGTCTCGGCACAAGGCCAAACATACTTCCCAGATAATTAGCGGCACTGGGCAAATCGGCAGACCGAAAAAAGACCCAGGAAACAAGGATAATCGCAAAGGTGAAACCTACACGCAAAACATGCGGCAAGCGTGAGTAGCTGTTCTCACCACCTCGCGCGCGTTCAACAGCGAGCACCCCGCCGTGAATCCCTCCCCAGATGAGGAAATTCCACGAAGCCCCATGCCACAGGCCACCAATCAGCATGGTCAGCAACAGATTGATATAGGTGCGTGCTTCACCTTTGCGGTTACCACCTAAAGGAATGTAAAGGTAATCGCGCAGCATTGAGGAAAGCGAAATATGCCAGCGCCGCCAGAACTCGGTGATGGATTGCGACTTGTAGGGTGTCTCAAAGTTCTTTGCAAACACAAACCCCATCAATAACCCCAAACCAATGGCCATTTCGGAGTAGCCTGCAAAATCGAAGTAGATTTGAAACGCGTAAGCGACAAGGCCATACCAGGCTTCCAAAGGCCCCACCGTCCCGGCATTGAAAACGGTATCGGCAACTTTGCCACAGGGATTAGCCAGCAAAACTTTCATGGCTAAGCCCAGAGAAAAGAGCGCCACGCCACGCGCAAACTTATTTAAGGTATGGGTGCGATGCTCTAATTGGTCAGCCAATTCGGCGTAACGAACAATCGGCCCGGCCACCATCTGCTGATACTGCGCCACAAAACAAAAGTAGTCATTTAGGCTACGCATTGCTTTGGTTTCGCCGCGATAAATATCAACGGCATAGCTGACTTCTTGAAAGACATAAAAGCTAATGCCAATCGGCAATGTGACCCGCATTACGTTCTCAACCTGGAACTGCGACAATCCCATCCATCCCATCAGAGCATGGTAGTTGTCAACCGAGAAGTTGAAGTATTTAAAGAAGCCGAGCAGCCCTATGTTAACAATAAGAGCCGTGAGTAAAGCGGCCTTTTGAATGTGTGAGCGCGGCCCGCCTGGTTCTAAAGCATGAATCGGATGGCGCCAGTTGCGAAATCCGTTGTGCGCCTGCACGCGCCCTAAAAGGTAATCGAGTAAGGTCGTTCCTATCATCAGGAACAGGAACTGGGGGCTGCCCCAACCATAAAACAGAAAACTGGTGACTGTTAACGAAAAGTGCCGCGCCGGACGCCACGGCAAGGGATAATAGAGAAGTAGCGAGAACGGTAAAAAATAAAAAATGAAGATATAGGAACTGAAAACCATTTGGTTGAGTTCTTCAAAAGTGGCAGCCCAAAAAGTAATTCAAATCAATCGGCCTTACAACTTCGATGTCTTCCTGTCCCATATTGCTTAACGCACGACCGGCACTTTTTGCCAACCGGAACTTTCGGTAAATTCACGGGCGCTAAAACACCAGATGACGAGTTTTTTGTGTTTGAGATAATCGGCATTAGCTCGTGCCTGACGTAGCAGACTAATGCGCGCCGGTGTCGCACCAGAACCGCGAACGGCAATCAAGTCAACCGGGAAGCCTAATTCCGCAGCCAGTTGATCAGGCAAACCGGAGCCTGTAGCCAGCATATCTTCGCCCGCGTGAAAAACCAGATTATGGCTGTCACCCAGTAGAAGTATCGGACTCTCACGCGAAGGCTCAATCGGTTTTTGTGCGGTGTGGACGAAGCGCAACGGCAGCGTTTCTTTAGGCGCTTGTGGATTCAACGCTTTAGCTAAATCGCCTTCAATAGCAACAGTTTTGTTTTGAGTGGTAGTTTTTAATTTGGTGATGTTTTTTAGCCACGGTCTGTTTTGGATTTCTTTAGCGATGCGTTGCGCGGCGATAACACAACCCCGGCCTGACCAGTGTGTATCGGTCTTACAATAAACCTCACCTTCAGCATCATTGCGGTGGGCTAAAAAGTTGGGCACCAAATCCAGCACCTGAATACTGTTTTTGTTTAATAGCGCGTAGAACTCCTGATGAAGAACATCCAACCTTGGCGTCCTCTCCGAGGGAACAAAATCCGAAATTTTATCGGGATAAATAACGGCTTTGGGTGGCACGGGCACAAGCAGTAATTCGATGCCGGCCTTATCAAGCTGCGCTTTAAAATCGAGAATGGCTGGCAAAGGATCAGCATTTTCCGGCTTAGAAGCCTGACTGACTTTAGTGGCCGCATCGCCCCAGAATTTACCTGCTCCAATGTGACGCAATTCGCGGCCTAAAAACAGCCAACCGTCTTTACCAGCCACCGTCATCGCTTCTGTCTTTTCAGCGGATTCGGCTTTGAGGCTGCAATGGGCGCGAAATGTTTCTTCCAACGGTATAGCAAGCGTTTCCGCCCTAAGAGGTGCGGTTAGAGCAGTAGCCGCCAGGCATAGCGCGGGCATCACGGCTATATAGCTCAGTTTTGGCTTTCTCATCTTATTCGCCCACATGGTAGTAAAGGTCAAGGTCACATTTGCGGACACGCTTTAGGATGCGACAGGCTCGGCGCTATAAATGAAGAAGATCGGCGATTCAAAATCCATGATGTCATCAAACATCGGATAGGTGTGATAGTGCGGCACGCTGCTCCACGTGCCCAACTTTAAACGATATGTCGCGCCAACTTTTAAACTGGCCGCCGGCAGAATCTGCCCCTTCTCAATTACCATCTGCATTACCAAAATGCGCCGTGAATCTAAGTTGCCTTTTAGCACTTGCTTTACGTCGAAATAAGCGCTGGTTAATGCCTCTTTATAAGGCAGAATTTGGCGCGGGTCAGGCGTATTCGAGGCTTGCGCTAATACCGCTTCAACTTCGGCAATGACATGGGGCGGCGCACTGACCATTGATTTTGCAGAGTCCACAGTAGCACGTTCTGGAGTGCTACGAGGCGCAGTTATCGGTCGCTGAGCAGATTGTATTGGCCGAGCTGGTATTGGCTGAATTCGTATTGGCTGGGTTTGTGCTTTTTCAATCTGTGGAGGCTGAACCGTAGCAGCCGGTTGAGATTTTGGCAGTGCTGCCTCCATCTGCTCCGGCTTCTTCATTGCCGCATCTGCCACTGGCGCTGACCACTTTGGGGCAGAGAGAGCATTAACAGCATGGGCCGCGCGCATAGCCCATAATTTAAAACTTTGATAACTGGGATGATGATCGGAATCGTAAGTGAAGTTGGCGGTAGATATAACGGCGGCATGGGGAACGTGTTGTGGTATCTGCTCGATGGTGTTGGCAATAGCCATCCAGCCCGGCCCTTTTTTCGTTGCGCCTAACTCGAACTGCGTGATAAAAAACGGCAATGCAGGCTCTTCAAGATCGGTGCGCATCTCCTGCATCATCGCTACGAATTGGTCACCAAAGGAACGGGTTCGATTCGCATTTTCGGCTTCCATATAGCCGAGCATTGTAAGCACACCGCCCAGCGTGACATAAGGCTTCAAACGCCGCGCCGCGCTCACAATCTGCATATAGTTGCTGCGACCCCGCCGATAGTTGGATTGCACATAAGCCGCGCTACTGGCGTTATTAATAACGCCAAAATGATAATCGGGATAGGCTGTTGCCATTGCCTGTAAAAAGGGCAGAGTTGGCGTGCCAAGATGGTTCACATTGTTGCGAGACCCGGCTGGCACCCAACGGGGCGGACGTTGGTTGAGGTCATATTGCCACGCGCGGGGATGCATACTGTTTTCCGGGAAGCGAGCCTGCCCCATCATGTTGCAGTGGCCAATCATCAAAAACACGATGAACTTTTCGCGCGGCACGGTGGTATTGCCCAACTGCACGCCAGCCACGCCATCATTGGCCAATGTGGGTATTACATTACACACCAGCAAAAACAAAAGTTGCCAACAAACGAATGTGCTTCTCATCAGTTTTCCTGCTCGTCTTCCTTGCGTTCCGGGCTATCCACTTTTATTGCAAACGTGGCGCCCCCGAAACTCTATCACTTATTTCGACACCTGAAATTGAATCTAATGGCATGTAATGGCAGGCCTTGTTGATTCTTACTTTTTGATGCCTCGAAGATGCTCATCAAACCAATTGGCCATTAGCACCATGTCCGCCTGCATATTAGCCCAGCCGTGAGCGGCGCCCGGTTTGACAATCAACTTAGCGGTAGCTCCGGCAGCGTTTGCCTGCTGAACAAAACTCTCAGCCTGCTGAATCGGCACCAAAGCGTCTGCATCACCATGAACAATGAGAGTGGGCGGCAGTTGAGGTTTGATGAAGTAAATCGGCGAAACCTGCTTGCCTAATTGTTGGCGGCCTTCAACAGTGTCAGAAGGCGACCCAAAAGCGCCCTTAAAATTCTTCAAGATGCCTACTCCCACGGCATCTTCGCCGGCCTTGCCATAGTTAAGAAAATCAGTCGGCGGATAAAAGCAGGCAACGGCCTGAACGGTGCTACTCTGGCGGTCAATCGGGTCTTTTGCGTCGGCCTTGCCGGCCTCACCCTGCGTGCCCAAGGTGAGAGAAAGATGGCCACCGGCGCTGGCCCCGCTGATACCAAGACGGTCAGGATTTACGCCCCACCTGGCCGCATTATGCCGAATAAACCGAATGGAGCGATGAATATCCTGCACAATTTCGGGAATGGTGAACTTCGGCTGGCAACCGTGGCAAACCGCGAAAACTGTATAACCGCGATCTAAATAAGCGGCATAGTTTTTAGGGTTAATGGCATCATGATTGGAGACCCAACCACCGCTGACCATGTAAACAATCCCGTAGCCATTTGGGTTAGCAGGCTGAATAACATCCAGCGTTAGAGCGACCCCGAATTTGCGTCCATAGACGACATCTTCTGTGCGCGTGACGACCGTTTGGGCTTGCGTCTTTGCAGGGAAGAAGTCAAGAGCAGACAGCAAGCCAAGTAGGAGCAATAAAAAGAAGCCGGGGCGTATTTTCATGGCTGAAGTGTAGCGCACAAGGTGATCAGTGAATCAGTGGCCTGAAAGTATTTCATGCTTCTGTTTTCAGCCCGCTTGTTGTTTGTAGCGATAGCAAAGCCTGATTCCAACGACGCGTAGCGCGACATTATGCCGTGGTAGATGCCATAGGCATTGAAGTCGCTATTCTTTCAAGCGAAGAAGCAGAATAGTCATGCCCGTTACTCAAATCGAAGAAGCGACTCACATTTTGCTGGTTGAGGATGATCAAAATCTTAGTTTTCTCTATGCTTCCGTCCTGCGGAGCGCCGGTTACTATGTAAAACAAGCGGCCACTGAGAGCGAAGCCATAAAGCTTCTAAAGGAGCCTTCACCAAAGCCGTTGTCACTGGTGATAACAGACTGGTATCTACCCGATGGCACCGCAGACTCCGTATGCATGCAAGCGCGCGTGCATAATCCAACACGTGCTGGTCATGTTGATTTCGGGACAAGTTGACCTGCACACAATTCAAATCAGTGATTGTCATGTGAACGGCTGGCTAAGCAAGCCCTCAAGTGCGCAAGCCCTGCTTTCCATGGTGAGACAATTGCTCAAAAATGCCGAACACCAGGTTACACACCGCTGACAATTTTAAATACAAATATAATTGTATTATCGCATGACCCAACGGAGAACACTCTGATGAAACAGATGAGACAATCGCTGCGCCTTTCCACTTTACCCGTACTGACTGTGTTAGCAATTTCTTGCGCTCCGCTTGAAACGGCTCATTCGCAAGATGTTCCTCCTTCAGAAACAATCTCCGGTGTGCGGATTTGGCGGGATATTGCCTATGTTTCAAAAGCCCATGCGCGACAGAAACTGGATTTTTGCGCTCCTTCTACCAGTGGTGGTGCCGGCCCGTGGCCTTGCGTGGTTTTTATCCACGGCGGCGGTTGGGAAAACGGCAGCAAAAGAGACAATGGCGCTATAGGTTTATGCTGGCGTGGTTACGCAGTGGCGAGCATAGGCTATCGCTTGTCCGGTGATGCCCCATTCCCGACGCAAATCGAAGATTGCAAGGCGGCGATTCGTTATCTGCGTGCCCATGCCACGCGCTTCAACATTGATCCTGACCGTATTGGTGCCAGTGGTGGTTCAGCAGGCGGTCATCTGGCCTCTTTGCTGGGGACAACTGGAGATGTAACCACCTTTGACAAGGGCGAATATCTGGATCAATCAAGTCGAGTGAAAGCAGTCGTCAATTTTTATGGGCCAACCAATTTAGCCTTTTACGGTGCTTCAAGACCGGGCGACTTATTGTCGCGCTTCATCGGTGGCCCGATTCAGGATAACCCGACCAAAGTGCAGGCTGCTAATCCCATTAATTACATCAACGCCGGTGATCCACCTTTCGCCATTTTCCATGGGGATGCCGATCCCTTAGTCCCGCAGCGACATAGTGAAGCCCTGCGCGATGCTTTGCAAAAGGCCAAAGTGCCGGTCACGCTTACTATTGTGCGAGGTGCCGGACATGGATTCAACGGCAAGGGCTTAGAAGATGTCAATGCACAAGTCACGGCCTTCTTTGACAAGTATCTCAAACAATAAAAATCCTCTAAGTGAGAATCATCCATCACAATCAAAAGCGCCCCGCGAAGCATTTGCTTTGCGGGGCGCTTTCAGTTGAAACGAATGAACTTAGGCAACACGAACGTTGGAAGCGCGCAGGCCCTTGGCCTCTTTTTGCACGTCGAACTCAACCTTCTGTCCTTCTTGCAAAGAGCGATAGCCTTCAGACTGAATCGCTTCCTGATGGACGAAAACATCCTCGCCACCATTTTCCTGTTCGATAAAGCCGAAGCCCTTCGAGTCGTTGAACCATTTGACAGTTCCCTTAACCATAGTAATCAAATCCTTTTGTTGTCGTGACGACGGCGCTGGCAGTTTTTACGAGGGTGTGACCGAGGGAGATACCAAAAAGGGATTACCAGAAAGGAGTGACCGAAGGGTGTGACCGCGAGATGTCTGATTTACGCTCTAACTGACCGACAATTCTAAACAGGCCCTTTATGAGCCACTTGTTAATATACACTACTTGCACATTATTGTCAAATTATTATTTTATTGACAAATAACCATCGTAGGAACGATTGAGATCCTTGTGACACCTGCTGCACTACCCGACGCCTTGCGTCTCATTCAGGCAACACCCGGCTACGTTGAAACCGGCGTCCATCTGGCACAACTGGCTTCTGATGGCCGTATCCGCGTGGATATGGAGTTAGAAGATCGTGCCCAGGCCGGGCTACTTGGCATTATTACACTGGGGCCGGAAGCGGCTGAGGCCAGCCCCGTATCATTGGCTCAAACACTGGTGCATGAATATCATCACTTGCACCAAACGCCACTGCTAAAAACCGTTTCCTTCTGGAGCGGCGTTCTATCCCGCACGCCCGTCATGCGCCGCTACGAACAACCGGCCTACCAGGCGGCTGTTGATTTTCTCCAAGCGGTAAAAGACGCGCATCCGCATCTGGCCGAAGAAGCGCAGGCCGAACAAAATGCGGTGCGTCAGGTTTTTGCCGCCGACTTTGGCGAGATGTTGCGATAGCAAAGAGACGCTGTTATTTACGAGAAGCCAGCGATCTGTTCACCCCGTCCCAGCCTCCCCAATAGGGAGGAACTACGCTAATGGGAGGCATAATGCTCCTTCTCAAACGTAACTCCTCCCCTAATGGGGAGGTTAGATGAAGTGAAATACAAGTTGGAGAACCATCATTCTCGCTGGGATTTCCGTTACAGGCACATTGCCCCACACTATTGCTTACCCTACTAACAAAAGACGCCTCTTTTCCATGCTGAATTTGTAGAGAAACTGCATCTGCCTATTTTAACTGTTTCAGGGTGTTGTCGAAGTATTATCGAAATCTCCCGGATAGATTGGATGCTTAAAGTAGTGCGAAGGCCAAAGAGCAGATAAGGCTATATCTGAACGGGACTCTTTGCTAACTCTGCTTTTGCAACTGCTTCAGGTATTCAAGCGGCTTAATTGGGAATGCATTATGTAGCTATAGGAAGTTCATGAGGCCGTTCTTCCTTAGGTTTTTGTTTAATTTAAAATTGAAACCTGCCCGCGTCGCTGTAGTTATGAACGAGGAGCAACTCGCCTTCCGTTCCATCTTTTGAGCGATACAAATCCGGCAACCGCTGCATTTGTATCGCTTTTGCTTTCATCTTGTGATCTTACAGAAGTCCCTCTGGTAATCCGAATATCATCGCCTAACTGAATTTTACATGGTTCACGTTAGTGGGTAGAGCCTGACTTTGAGTGCGTATTCTTATCTTTTGTGCTCTTAATCAACAATTCTGCATTTTGACTTCTGATAGATTTCCTGCCCCAAAGCTGCAACATGAAGCAGGACTTAATGGCTATTATTGATAAGGTTGTCAAACCTCTTTTCAGCTTACGTTTTACGAGACCATCTTGCCGCTGGCGGCCCATTATTGCATTGCATACAAACTCTTAAGAGTTATTTTTTTCACCATCTATTGCCTTTTGCTTTCGTAGGATAAAATACTTTTGTTGTCAGATAAGGTTTTCGCTGGCAATATGTCCATAAATACTGCAAAGGCCAGACCAATGAAGGTGCTGGCAAAGGTGATGGTTATGGAACTTTCTCAGACAGACAATTATGAAACATTATATAGATTCACCGGCTGATGGCATTAGATCCTTGCGCACTGCGGGGCTATGGATTGCTTTCGCATTAGCAACGATGGTTTTGAGTGCTTACTTCGCCGGCTGGACTCACGCTGCCTCAACACAGCAAAGTCGGCTCAGGACTCAGAAAGACATGGCAGGTCTTCGGGAACCAGGTAGCAAGAGAGTTGGAGCCGATTCAACTGCGGCACGCCTTGACTCTCATACTCGCCCGAATTCCGCGTCAATTAGACAGAACAAAGCTGCCAGGCCTGTAAGACTGGCTGCCAGCCAGCCACTATCTGTCGCTGATCAATCTGCAACGACTGCCACACATTTGTGGGCCTGGGGCTACAACAAATATGGGACATTGGGAGACTATAATTATAGAAGAAGGAATAATAACATTGATAGCAATATCCCTGTTAGAGCAACCACTATTACGGATGTCACGGCTATGAGCGGCGGCCAAGAGAATACTCTGGCGCTCAAGAGTGATGGAACCGTCTGGGCTTGGGGAAGGAATCCCTTCGGTTTGGGTGATAGTGATAGTAGTCCAACCTTTAACAGTCCTTTGCCGGTGCAAGTGAGCAATTTGGAAAGCGTAACTGCCATAGCAGCAGGTGATACGCATAATATGGTGCTCAAGAGTGATGGCACTGTCTGGGCGTGGGGCAAGAATTACGAAGGGCAATTAGGAATAGGCACCAGCGGCACCGGTGATTATCGGAGGCTCCCAGAGCCGGTGTCAGGATTGAGTGAAATCGTTTGCATTCAACTTAGTTTGGCACTCAGAAGTGATGGCACTGTCTGGGCGTGGGGGGATAATACCTGGGGCCACCTGGGCACCAACAGTAATGAGAATAGCAATGTGCCGGTCCAAGTCACTGGTCTCAGCGATATTACTGTCGT
>DASWNL010000133.1:0-4947 GCA_036399215.1 Abditibacteriaceae bacterium | reverse complement strand
AAGGGTGTGTTGAACTTTCGATAAAAGCGCGCCAACCAACTTCGATGCGCCCCACTTTTTCCGGCAGTTGCACGAGAAATTCGCGATGCAAAGCAGCTAATTGCATCTGCCACGCATCGCCATCGCTGCGGCGGGCTTCTTCCAAAAATTCTGTAAGAACAGAAGGCAAATCCGCAGCTTGCAAGGGCGCCGATAGAACGCGCGTGGCACCCGCCGTGCGCAGGCGTTCTATCTCCTCGTCATCGCCGCGCCGCGCCAAAATCAAAGCGGGCGTTGCCCAGGTAGTTGGCAGGCCGCGCAGCGCTTCGAGAGCCGCCGAGCCATTTAGACCGGGTAACGGCGCCGCCAGCACCAAAACGTCAGGAGAAAAGTGAGGGGCCAACGCCAAAGCGTCGGCAAGCACACTACAAGTTCGGCACTCCCATCCGTTGCCCTGGAGATAGCCGCGCGTAGCTTCCAAGAAAGTATCATCCGGGTGTAATACCAAAGCGCGACGCGAGGCAGTCATGGGGTTCAGTTGGAAGGGACAGCAGTTTTGTGGTCGGCCACGGCATCAGCAGCTTCGCGCTGCACTTCGTAGCGCATTGGTTGTGAATTTAGTGGTGATTCTTTCATTTCAGCAGCTTCACGCAAGGCGCCACTGTTCCACAATTCCAGAAAAGCGGCCACAACCTGCGAATCAAATTGACGGCCACTGTTGCGCTCGATTTCAGCCACGCACTCTTCCAGAGGCCAGGCTTTTTTATAAGGACGGTCGTGTGAAAGAGCATCGAACACATCGGCAATAGCGACGATGCGCCCCTCCAGAGGAATCTCTTCGCCTTTCAGGCCTGCCGGATAACCTGTGCCATCCCAACGTTCATGATGCGTTAAAGCGATGGTTTCGGCGATTTTTACCATCTCCGAATGACCTCCCGACAACAACGCAGCGCCGATGGTGGTATGAGGCTTAATGATGTCGAACTCTTCGGGTGTCAGACGACCCGGCTTCAACAGAATGTTATCCGGCACGCCGATTTTACCGACGTCGTGCAGAGGCGAGGCTCGACGGATTAATTCCACACGCGAAGTCGGCACATTAAGTTTTTGAGCAATAAGCGCAGCCACATGCCCAACACGATAAGTATGCTGGCCCGTATCGTCATCGCGGTATTCTGCCGCGCGGGCCAAACGGTCTAAAATCTCAATCTGCGAAGCTGCTAAATCCTTGGTGCGCTCGACTACTTTTTGTTCGAGAATCTGATTTTGATTGGCTAATTCAATATGCAAGAAGCGTGTTTCCAGCATATTCATAATGCGCAGAAGTAGTTCGGTTTGATCGAACGGCTTGGTCAAGAAATCTTTGGCCCCCGCTGAGAGAGCGCGCCGCTTGACTTGTGGGTTAGCGTCCGCAGTTAAAACTAAAATCGGCAAAAACACGCCTTCGGGCAAAAGCGAGTTGATGGATTCCATCACAGTGAACCCATCAATATGTGGCATCATCAAATCAAGCAAAATTAAGTCGGGGCGATGCTGCTCAAACAAAGGAAGGGCTTCACGTGAGTCGTTTGTCGTTATTAAATTGGTATAGCCCCAGCGTTGCAGAGTGCGTTCGAGTAAACGGACATTGGCTTCTTCATCATCTACAATTAAAATTTTGGCTAATTGGAGCGCGGCTTCATCAGTCATGAAACGAAATCCTTTCCCCATCTAAAATAACGAGGGCCTTTATAAACTTTACTTTTTAATTTCCTTCTCAGAAGAGCATGATTCTAACGATCTAAAGATCCAAACAGTATTTTACTTTTGTGCAATGGGCCAAGTTTAACGCGCAGCAGGGTATAAAGTATGATTCGCGCAAAAAAACTTGGTGTCAGCGTAATTTACCTGCTACCTTAAAGGAGGTAAGGCTTCTCCTAACACATCTACTAAGGCACGCACTTCTACAGGCTTGGTTAAATAGGCAAAAGCGCCCAATGTTTTCGCTTGTTGCTGCACTGTTTGGGTGGCATCGGCGGAAACGATGACAACCGGCACCAAACGTAAGCCAGGGTCTTTAGTGAGCTGCTTGAGCACATCAAAGCCATGGATGTCGGGTAAATCCAGGTCAAGCAAGATCACATCGGGGCCGGTGCGGCGGGCTACTTCCAACCCTTGCTGGCCGGTAACAGCCGAAACCACTTCAATTTGTGGATAGCGTGACAGAACCCCCTCGATTAATTGGCGGTTGGCATGGTTGTCTTCAATGGATAAAACCGTGCCCGACAATGCCGCTAAAGGCATCGGAGAACGCTCGGTTATAACCTCATGTGCCTCAGTTAGTATTTCGGAGCCACCGTGCCATAAGGGCAATTCGGCCCAGAACACGCTGCCTGTGCCGATTTCACTATGAACACCTACACTCCCGCCCATCGCTTCGGCGAGATTACGCACCAAAGCCAATCCTAAGCCTGTGCCTTCAATCGAAGTAGAATCGGCATCTAACCGGTCAAAGGACTGAAACAAACGTGGCAAATGTTCGGCTGCAATGCCATTTCCGGTGTCTGCCACACTCAAGCGCAAAAACCCTTTGTCTCCCGGCAAGCAGGAAATCGAAATCTGCCCGCCTTCTCGGTTATATTTCACCGCGTTGGACAGGTAATTCAATAATATTTCGTGCAGGCGTCCCCGGTCGGCGTATAGTTCCTGGTTCCAATGGTCGCTTTGAATTTGGCGCATGGTAATGCCGCGTTTGACTGCTAACGGCGCGACTAATTCCATAGCCTGGCGCACTGACAAGCCGGGCGAAACCGCTTCCAAACTTAAACTGAGACGGCCCGCTTCAATCCGTGCGATTTCCAGGACTTCGTTAATCAAGTTCAAAAGATGAGCGCCACCCTGCCCGACCTGCCGCACAAACTCGTTTTGATCGGGGGTCAGATCTTCCATTTCCAAAAGTTGGCAAAAACCCAGAATAGCGTTCAGCGGGGTGCGCAATTCATGACTCATGCGCGAAAGGAACTCGCTTTTGGCTTTGTTGGCCCGTTCAGCTTCCACGCGGGCCAGCTCGGCATCACGCTGGGCAGCTTCAGCCTGAACACGGGCACGCTCTTCGGCCTGGCTGGAAGCTTCCAGTGCCTTTTCGCCCTGGTATCGCTCCATCGCCGCTGCTACCACGTTGGCAACTGCTTCTAAAAAATGGACATCGTCGGGCGCAAAAATTCGCTCATGGGCGGCATGAGCTAACAGCACACCAAACGGCTTCTCGCTGCCTGGAATAACAACGCTAACCCCGCTAATGGCACCTGAAGCCTCCAACAAAGGCGAAGCGAAGCGGTTTTCGGTGCGGTAGTCATTAACGATTACCGGCTCACCAGCGAGCAGAGTCCAGCCCGATTGGGTGGTAGCATCAGCCGCAACGCCGATTTCGCCTAAAACTCCTGGCTTGTTGCCTATGTTGGTGCGGGTGCGCAGCACTTTACCGTCAGGCAGAAGTTCTAAAATCGCGCATCCGTCCACAGCGAGCGTGCTGCCCACCAGTGCCACCGCCTCATTCAGCAGAAGTTCGATACCAGCACGGGAAAGCGCCCTCTGGCCCAGGCGCGCCACCGTAGCCTGTTGCCGGGCACGCACGCGAATTTCCTGCTCCACCTGCTTGCGCGCGATGAACTGGCCGATTTGGTTGCCAAAGGCTGAGGCCATCTCCAGAAGATTAGAATCCGGCGAAAAAACCTCTGTTGAATACAAATCAATAACGCCGAGAATTTCATGACCAAAGCGAATGGGAAAGCCCATAGCGGTGCGAAATCCCGCATGTGTCAGAGCCGAAGCGCGCGGCGTATGTGGGTCGCGAGTGAGGTCTTCTACCCAAAACGGTTCGCCCGCCGCCCACACCCGTCCCGGTAGGCCCACGCCACAGGCATAGGCATTCTGGCGACGAATCGTATCAACCTCGCGTAAATCGCTGTTACTTTGATTCCAGGCCTGAATCAAGCGTAGAACAGGGCCGGCAGGGGCGCCTACGCCTTGACCGCCCGGCAACCAGGTTCCGCGCTGAATGAGCCATAAACCTCCCATGCTCCAGGCGTGACTTTCGCCAAGCGAACGTAAAATGCTGTGCCCCGCTTCGTCGAGGGTTGGTGCTTCCGCTAAAATCCGCGATACGGCATGACTTAACGCGCGCAACCCTTCGGCTTGTTGGCGGGCGGATACGTCGCGAATAATGGCATTGATGTAAAGTTTCTGTTCACCCTGCCAGGGGTTTAACAGCATTTCAATGGGAAATTCTCCCCCTGTGGCACGCCGGCCTAAAGCTTCAAAGGGAGCCAATGGCACAGCGCTGGAGGCAACAAGAGACGCATCGTTATCTCGTTCGGTGTTTATTCGCTCACCACCCAGGCGCCGCACTTCATCGCGACAAAGCCGTTCAAGTTCCGCACGACGCCCACCTGTCGAGCGGGAAAGTAAATCCCATAAAGGCCTTCCCAGGACAGCTTCTTCGGTAAAACCAAACATACGCGAAGCGCCTTTGTTCCAAACTACAATGCGCGCATTCCCATCGCAAAGCACAATAGCGTCGGAGGCACCCTGCATTACAGCGCGAAACAAGCGCTCCGAATCACGCAAAGCTTCATTTGCCCGCGCCAGTGCCCCATCGGTATCTGGCAAAGCGTGTTCGGCAGCCTCTCTATTGACCGGTTCAGCAGTGCCCGCCTGCTCGGTAGGCGTCAACTTTCCATGAAGTGTTGGATTCTCTTCAGGCGTTGGCGAAATTTGCTGCTTCGGCAGCAGGACTTGCCCTAATAAATCGGCCAGGTCGCAAAGAGTTGCAGTGTCCTCATCAGTCCAATGCGGATGGGGGTGGGTATCCAATAGCAGTAATGCACCCGCCGATTGCCGCGATTGTATTTCTGAAACGCCGGCCCCAGCATTTTTATCAAGCGGTTTTAAGCGCAAAGGCGCCGCGGCGGCAAAACGCACGAGTTCGTT